>NZ_LSSO01000147.1:0-81965 GCF_001645205.1 Brevibacillus sp. SKDU10
TTTAAGGGGTGCACTTCAAAAAGCGGGGTGGCTTTATATTTTTGACAATAAGAGAGGAATTTAATTGATAGCTTTCAAATCATTATGAAGAATAACTTTCTTTATAGTAATTTACATTAATATACAAATAAGCTACTCTAAGTGTGCGAAGAGACTACTGCAACTTATGATGGTTTGTGATGTATATTCTAAGCGCTAGAAAGCACTACTAATAATGGCTGGTGACGTTTAGAAAAACTTCTATGTAAGCTAAATAACTTTTTTGAAAAGGGAGGTATTTTGAACGAATGAAAATAAAGCATTATTGGATGCTCCTATCTGTAGTGTTAATGTTAAATTTGATGCTTACAGCTTGCTCAAATGAAGGGTATTTACATGTTACATATAAACAAGATGATATTTTGGTTATTCAGGGTGAAAAATTTTCCAAAAGTGAACATACTTTACTACATAATAGCCCTGTTGAATCCGCTTCTTTTAGTGCTGCAACGGGGTTTGTTCCAGATGAAAGATGGAAAAGTCAAATAAAGGTACAAGATGAAAAATATACGTTTCTTGATATACATTCATCTAATGTAATAACAGGTACATTTATTCTTGATCAATTAGAAAGATATAACGGTGGAAATCTTGGCTTAGTGCGATTTTTTGTCTCAAATGGAATGGATACTCAAATAACGAAAGAGATAATTGCTAAACAAGAATTATTTTTACCTGAAAATTATGACACACAAAATATTTCTTTACTCCCTACGTTATCCTGGATGGGGGATAAGTTCGCTGAACCGAAATACATGAATAGGAATAATAAGCTATACACTACAAAGAAAGTGAAAGGGTTACAAGTAAAGCCATTACCATATGATACAAAGCTCGATATTATTTGGGCAGATGAATTTGGGAATACTAGCCTACTTGCAAAAGATGTTCCTGTAACTAAAAATCAAGCTACCTCCATTAATATAGAAGATCAGATATTATCTGACATCTATAAAAACGAACAACGTCAATTTTTATTTGTTTTTGCTAACAGGAATGAAGAAATCTTGGCTGATGCGCTTGCCCTTGATCAATTAAAAAAACCTTATATGACTACCTTTCAAGGGATCATTGAGATATATCCAATTATAGAGAAAAATTAGCCTACTAGGTGGAAAGACCATAATTTCCCTTCTGAGATGAAAAGGAAATTTTGAAACATCCTTTGAAACATCCAATGAAGCTTAATGGAAGTTGTTAGAGGAAATGGAGCCTGAGTACAGTTAAAAGAATCATAAAGCAATGTCCCAACAGCGCAATAAGGCTATGCTGGGACATGCTTGCAGCTCGGTTTTCTCTACCTTTCATAAGGAAAGATTTTATGGCTTGTTAACAAAAATAGGAGTAAGAAATAAAAAAATGCCGGTAATCCATTCTAGGATACCGGCTGGCTGGTTTTATGGACGCCGATTCAGGCTAAGCTCAAATCATCTCATTCATTTCCAAACTCGGTCATACCAGCCAAAGCACCCATGTCCTTACTTATCAGTAACCGCATATTTTTTGCCGTCAATTGTAATGGTATAATTTGTAGGACCGCTGATAGGCACGTAATAGACGATGCTCACATCTATGCTTTGTCCAGGCGCTACTGATTTCCAAGTAGGAATGGTGACTGCCACACGGTGAAAATCACCCTTTAATCCACCGACGTTTGGCCCTGTATGACCAGCAGAGACTAGTTTTACACTATCCCCGCCATAGCTGCTAAATTGGGCTGAAGTAGAAGTAGGAACATCGAACTCAATGACGGAGCCGCCTGTAATAGTTAGATTACTGTTATTGGTTATTTTTAGCGTAGGATTGATTGGATAATTTTGATCTCCTAGTTGAAATCCAGTGACTTCTATTTTTAGGGCTAGTTTATCGGCTGGTAGCGGGGTTTTACTATTTGAAGCCTCATATGGGGGTGCGGCTAAAAATTTATTATGCATCAATTTGGTTAAAGTAGAACCCATGTAGTATTCTCCTTTACCGTCATTGCGATCCTTGTACCAGTCGTAGTCACCTGCCAGTTCCCAGATCATAATGCCGCCAATTCCATTTTTTATAACATAATCTGCTTTGACGCCGATAGATTGTTCATCCTCAGTAGATAGAAAAACTTTCTTCTCAGCATTCCAAAGCCATGGGGCAACAAGAGTAGAATCATAGTTACGCTTATAGGTACCAGTCAACACTGGATTTACAATCCCATGATCCTTCAAATAGGAGCCAGCAATGCCTTTTTCGAGATTCTTGGCATGCCACATTGGATTTGAGCCTGCCCCTTCCTCTTTTCCATTCTCATCTTTATCATGCCAGATGTTATCAATTCCTGTGGCGCCATCCCCGCAAGCGGTTAGTCCAGTTGGGCAATTTTTACCTACAGCTTTTCCCCATAGCCCATCTGTTCCTCCCACAACATTTTGAAAGCCACGAGTATAATAGGGAACACCGATGTTGATTCGTCCTGCCTGCATCATCCCACGCATGTAATGGTAAGCCCAATCTGTATTGAGGTAGCCAATGCCGCCATATTGAGGTGTGTTATAAATGTTATACTTAATTAACTCTCCATCCTTGCCATCATCAAATAATGCAGCATTAGGACCAACGAATTCATTCCAAGCCCCGTGAAGATCATAGGACATCACATTCACATAGTCGAGATACTTCAAAGCTTGGAAAGACTCCATTCCACGCAACAAATAAGCAGAAGAAGGTGAGGCTACAGTTAGCATGTAATATTTACCGTCCTCAGCAGATGCCTGATCCAGCTTGACTCGCAAGGTTTTTAACAAGGCGTTATAGCCTGCCATTAGTCCTTTTAAGCGAGGTGTGGAGAATTGCCAATCTAATGGATTACCGGCTTGGTTCATTGTAGTTGGGTATTCGTAGTCGATGTCTATTCCTTCAAAATTATATTTGCGTAAAAAATCAATAGCAGAGGTAGCGAATGTGTCAATTGCCGCTTGATTGACGGAGCCATCTGCATTAGTCGTCATCGTGTAAAAGCCTCCAGAAGCAATTCGCTTTCCATTCTCATCAATATATCCTCCTGATTCAGCCCATCCGCCAACGGAAATAAGGGTTTTTACACCAGGATTTTTTTTCTTCCACTGTGTCAGCAAATTGAAGTGTCCTTTATATGGCAGGGATGGGTCCATAGCGGCATCGGGATACTCTGGCCAAGTTAAGCCTAGCGCTGGATTGGTTGGATCAGTGGGAGAACCAACAGATACGCGGTTATTACTGTCAACATGTGCAAAGGCGTAGTTGATATGTGTTAGGTTTTTCCACGGAATATCGGTGACTAAATATTTGGATTGTCCATTTTTCCCCGTTCTCCAGCTTGTAAAGTAGCCAATTATGCGTCGTTTAGAATCATTGGCTAGCTTTTCTCGTCCATCCTGGTCATATGCTTGGCAATAAGGTACGTTTTTTACGCCAGAATCATATAGACCTGCTGGACGGCAAGGGGTGGCTGGCTCAGGTGGTAAAGTGTCTGTATCTGTAGTGACTTTTAACGGTTGACTAGCCTCAGACTCCAAGCCTTGATTGTCTTTTGCTTTTACTGTAAATGTGTAAGTGGTATTGGGTGTCAGATTGGTGATCGTAGCATTGGTTTGTGTAACCGCTTGCAAATTATCGTTATAATAAACCGTATAGCCTATCACTTGCTTATCATCGGTAGAAGCAGCCCATGTGAGAGAGACACTTGTAGAGGTTTTTGCTGTTACAGCTAGATTGGTAGGTACGGTAGGAGGAGTATTAGAAGGATCAGGTGGATTAGTGGGATTAGTAGAGCAGACGCCAAGATCCTGCCACACATCACTGGCACCTGGCTCTTCACCCTGTGTCCACCATTTTGCTTTCCATTCATGACCTTTGTAGGAAGCTTGTTGTCCACTGGTGTAAATTGTTTTACTATCCCAGACAGCAGAGCAGATCGGCGAAGCAGAGACGCTGGCAGGTAGAATAGTGGGGAAAATACTTGCAAAAAGAACGAAGGCTAACAACAAGAAACTGAATTTTCTGACTGGATGAGCAGTAGGAATGCGTTGATACATCTTTCTCATCTCCTTACTTTCATTTTTTACTTAGGTCAGTTCATATCATTGTTGTTATATTAGATTGGTTCGTTTAAATATACAATAGTCTGAAATAAATGAAAAGTATAATTTCGTGAAATGAAACAGTTTGCAAAAAGAAGGGAGGAAAGACCTGGGTATAGTTTCGTGCAATGATTTGTACAATCTCAGTCTAATTCTTGCACAAATGTATAACGAACATTTGGACTAAAACTTTCAACAGCTAGGCGATATAATAAAGCCATAAAGTGATTGATATAATTATAAAATATGTATAGAAAGCGCTAACATTAATTTTGTTAGTTAGGTGCAAAAATAGTTCCAATAAGGATGAAGCACTGGAACATGGGGAAGGAGGTTAAAGGATCACCATGCTACGTGAACTATTAACCAGAGACCGCATTCAGGTTATTGAGGAGGTTCCTACTTGGGAGGAAGCAATACGCCTAGCTGCTCAGCCGTTACTAGATGATGGGAGCATTCGAGACTCCTATATTCAGGCTATGATCCATAATGTGAAGGAGCTGGGGCCATATATAGTGATTGCGCCAGACATTGCTATTCCTCATTCACGTCCTGAGAACGGCGTCAACAGAGTAGGCATGAGCTTTCTGAAATGTCATAAACCGGTCTCCTTTTCAGAAAAAGCAGAGCATCGGGTAAGATTGCTCTTTGTGCTAGCAGCTACGGATAATGACTCCCATTTAGGTGCACTATCTCAATTGACAGAAGTATTATCTGATCCGAATTCTTTACAAATCCTGTTAACAACAGATTCTATTGAAGAGATTCTTCAGCTTATTCAGGTTAAAAACAATCAGTAAATATAACAATGACATTTGAGGAGGAATGATGTATGAAAAAGATTTTGGTTGTATGTGGAAACGGTCTAGGAAGTAGCTTCATTGTGGAAATGAACGTGAAAAAAATCTTAGGAGAGCTAGGCGTTGAAGCGGAGGTATCCCATACCGACTTGGCTTCTAGTAAAACAGAGAGAGCTGATCTATATCTAGGCTCTAAAGATATCGTGGGTAATCTTGAAGATGGTTCACGTGTTGTCGAAGGGCTAACAAACATTCTGGATCAGAACGAAATTCGTGAAGTCCTGAAAAAACACTTCTAAAGCTAGAAGTGTTTGGATTCCTCTTTATGGCACCATGAAAAAGAAAAGTGGAGGGATTGTCCATGCTAGACTTTCTGATGAATGATATTTTAGGAACACCTGCAATCTTGGTCGGACTCTTCGCTTTATTCGGCTTGTTGCTCCAAAAGAAAAATATGGCTGATATCATTGCAGGCACTTTGAAAACCACTATGGGTTTTATTATTCTAGGTGGTGGAGCTAGTATTTTAATTGGCTCTTTGGATGCTTTTAGCAAAATATTCACAGAAGCCTTTCATATTAACGGAGTTATTCCCAATAACGAGGCGATTGTAGCCATTGCCCAACAAACATTTGGGAAAGAAACAGCGATGATCATGTTCTTTGGTATGGTAGCAAATATTTTGTTTGCCCGCTTCACTCCGTTTAAATATATTTTCTTAACGGGGCATCATACGCTGTTCATGGCTTGTCTGTTATCCGCAGTATTATCCACAGGTGGTTTTACAGGTGTACCGTTAGTTATTATTGGATCCGTTTTATTGGGAGCTTTAATGGTTTTATCTCCAGCGATGACACAACCATATACGCGTAAAGTAACTGGTTCGGACGATTTCGCCATGGGTCATTTCGGATCATTTGGATATCTAACAGCGGGCTTTATTGGGGCAAAGCTTGGCAATAAAGCAAAATCCACCGAGGATATTAAAGTTCCAAAGTCTCTTGGCTTCCTGCGTGATACTTCGATTTCTATCTCTTTGACGATGGCGCTCTTGTATTTGATTATTGCACCATTTGCTGGGCAAAGCTTTATCGAGACCCAGCTATCTAATGGTCAAAACTTCATTGTATATTCCTTTATTCAAGCGATCACTTTTGCAGCCGGTGTGTATATCGTGCTTGCTGGTGTACGTATGCTGATTGCAGAAATTATTCCTGCTTTTAAAGGAATTGCAGATAAAATTGTACCAAATGCAAAACCAGCTCTCGATTGCCCAACTATTTTCCCATTTGCACCAAACGCTGTGATTATTGGTTTCTTAGCTAGTTTTGTGGCAGGCTTAATCGCCATGTTTATCCTGCCGGTAATTGGGCTCAAGGTTATTGTACCTGGTGTTGTTGGTCACTTCTTCACAGGTGCTGCAGCCGGTGTTTATGGAAATGCTACAGGTGGACGACGAGGTGCAATCATCGGTGCTTTTGTAAATGGACTATTGATTTCTCTCTTGCCAGCCCTATTGTTACCTGTACTAGGTGGGCTAGGTTTTGAGGGTTCTACGTTCGGCGACGCTGACTTTGGAATTGTAGGGATTGTTCTTGGAAAAATGATTACCTTGTTTCAATAGATAAAATAGTAAACAAATTAGGGCAGGCTAGTTTCGCTTTAGGTGAAACTAGCCTTTTTCATAAGGGAAAGCTCAAAATCCTACATACAACATGTATATTTGAGCAAAGGAAGGTATTTTTTGGATGTATTTTGCAAAGTATGAGTAAAATACGGGCATAAAATAAAGAGTGCAAGGAAGAGAAATCGCTTTATTCACGGATGACTAAAGCGATTTTTTTGATCAAAAAAACCGAGTTTCTTCCTATTATAATAGATAACTGTGCAAAGGCTATAAAATGGCCCTGCAAATTGTGCAAAACCATTGTTCTTTTTGCAAATGAAAAATAGAAGTCATCATGAGTTTGTGCAAGAAAAAAGTAGCTGTCAAGAAATGGACGAGATTTGTAAGAGCTTACCGTTGATTTGTAGAAGAATTATGTATATAATCAAAAACAATCACAAACAATTAAAAACGATCGAATATTAATCACAAACGATCATTTGTGTGATTTTTATTAAAGGAGCGACAATAGAATGTTAACTCCAGAACGTCATCAGCTCATTTTGGCTTTACTCAAAGAAAAAGAAGTGGTTACTGTTCATGAACTGGTAAATACCACGAATGCATCTGAATCCACAATTCGTCGGGATTTAAGCGAATTAGAGGAAAAGCGTTATTTAAAGCGCGTTCATGGTGGAGCATCCATCTTACATCGCAAACTTGAAGAACCGACTGTGCTAGAAAAGGTAAAGAAAAGTGAACAAGAAAAAGTAGCGATTGCCGCTTATGCTGCTTCTCTCATCAAGGATAAGGATTCCATTTATTTAGATGCAGGCACGACAACAGAACAGATGATTCACCACATCACAGCTAAACAAATCGTAATTGTTACGAACGGTCTTAATATTGCCCTGACTGCCCGCCAATACGATTGCAAGGTTATTCTAATCGGCGGAGAGCTAAAAGCAGGTACGATGGCCGTGATTGGTAGAGGGGCTGCCACTGGAATGGGGCAATATCGCTTTGATAAATGCTTCCTTGGTATGAATGCCTTTGATCTGACACATGGCTTTACTACTCCTGATCCAGAGGAGGCCTATATTAAGCAATTGGCGCTTTCTTATTCAGATGAGAAGTATGTGCTATGTGATTCACAAAAGTATGGAGAGGTGACGTTTGCTAAAGTAGCGGATATCAGTGAAGCGATGATCATTACAGATGATCGCATAAATCCGACAGAAGCAGAGAAAGTAAGAAAACTAACAAGATGCAAAGTGGTGAAATTATGATTTATACGGTAAGTCTTAATCCTTCGATAGACTATCACATCTGGTTGCCAAGCTTGCAAGTAGGAAGAATTACCGGAGCAACAAAAGAAATCAAGATGGCTGGAGGCAAAGGAATTAATGTCTCCAAGGTATTAAAGAATTTAGGAAAAGAATCGGTGGCCCTCGGATTTATTGGTGGATTTACAGGTGAATTTATTGCTCAGGAGATGGAAGCGCTTGATATATCCACTTCGTTTATCAAAGTAGAGGGAGATTCACGAATTAACGTCAAGATGAAAGCGGAGACAGAAACAGATATCAGTGGTGTTTCCCCAGAGATTCCAGAAGCAGCGTTTGCGCAATTGATGGACCAAATCCAGAGTTTGCACAAAGATGATTATTTAGTGCTAGCAGGTAGCGTGCCTAAAAGCCTAAAAAGTGACACCTACGAAATAATGATGGGCGTTCTTGCAAAGAAAGGTTTGCAAATTGCACTAGATGCTAGCGGAGATGCTTTAAAAAGCGGTATAACCAAAAAACCATTTTTTATTAAACCCAACCATCATGAGCTAGGCGAATTGTTTGGAGTAACCATCGCCACACCAACGGAAGCCTATCAGCATGCTAAACGCATAATCGATCAGGGAGTCGAGAATGTCATTGTTTCATTGGCTGGCAAAGGAGCAGTCTTTGTAAACCAAGAAGGCGCTTACGTTGCCGAATTTCCTGAGAGTAAGCCAGTCAATTCGATTGGAGCAGGGGATTCGGTGGTTGCAGGCTTTTTATACGCTAAAAGCGAGCAGATGCAAGAGGCAGAAGCTTTTCAATTTGCGATTGCTTGTGGTACTGCAACAGCTTTGTCCGAAGGTTTTTGTACACCAACGACTATCGCGAAATACTTGCCAACCATCCAAGTGGCAAAAATATAGAACCAGGGGGACAAGAAATGCGTATCTTAGACATGCTGCGAGCAGATACTATTGTTATGCAACTATCTGCAACCTCCAAGGCAGAGGTCATTCAAGAATTGATTGACCAATTGGATCAAGCAGATTGCCTGAACGATAAAGATGGAATGAGAGAAGCAATCTTAGCACGTGAGGCCCATGCTTCAACAGGAATTGGTGAAGGAATTGCCATTCCACATGCCAAAACTGAGGCGGTAAAAAAACCAAGTATTGCGTTTGGCTACTCCCGTGAAGGAATAGATTACGATGCATTGGACGGACAAAAATCGCACTTATTTTTTATGATTGCAGCTACTGCCGATGCTAACCAGGCGCACTTAGAAACCTTGGCACATCTGTCTGAAATGCTCATGGACGAGTCCTTCCGAAATGAATTGACTCAGGCTACGAGCAAGGAAGATTTATTAAAAATGATTGCGAGAAAAGAAAAGGAAAGTCATAATGTAGAGGAGCCCTCTGTTTTACCAGGTGAAACAGGACGAGTAAAAGTTGTCGCTGTGACAGCTTGTCCAACAGGAATCGCTCATACTTATATGGCAGCCGATGCCTTGAAAAAGAAGGCAGAAGAAATGGGCATAGCCATCCGGGTAGAGACAAACGGTTCCGGTGGTGCAAAGAATAAATTGACATCTGAAGAGATTGAACAGGCAGATGCGGTAATCGTTGCTGCTGACAAACAGGTCGAAATGGACAGGTTTAAGGGCAAGGTAGTGATTGAGGTGCCGGTAGCTGATGGAATTCGTAAGGCAGAGGACTTGATTACACGAGCAGTAAATCAAGATGGCCCCGTCTACCAAGGTAGCACGTCAACGTCTTCCGCAGATTCCTCTGAAGATAAGTCAGGCAGATCAGGTTTTTACAAGCATTTAATGAGCGGTGTATCCAACATGCTGCCATTGGTGGTTGGTGGAGGTATCATCATCGCTATTAGCTTTATGTTTGGGATAAATGCAGCCAATCCGGATGATCCCACTTTTAACCCGATTGCCAAGCTGTTGAGTGACATCGGTGGTGGTTCCGCTTTCAAACTGATGATCCCTGTATTAGCGGGTTATATTGCCATGAGTATTGCTGATCGGCCAGGTTTAGCTCCTGGTTTAGTTGGTGGATGGCTAGCCGCGGAAACAGGCTCCGGATTTTTAGGTGGATTAATTGCTGGTTTCCTTGCCGGCTATTTGGTGGTAGGATTGAAAAAAGCGTTCTCTGGTTTACCACAGTCTCTTGAAGGTATTAAACCAACTCTGTTGTACCCGTTGTTTGGTATCTTGCTTACAGGTCTAGTGATGCTTGGTGTTATTTCACAACCGGTTGCAGCGCTTAATAACTGGTTAACTGATTGGTTAAGTAATATGGGACAAGGGAATGCTGTCATTCTTGGTATTGTAGTTGGTGCTATGATGGCTGTTGATATGGGCGGTCCTGTGAATAAAGCGGCATTTACATTCGGTATTGCTATGATTGCAGCAGGAAACTATGGCCCGCACGCAGCAATTATGGCGGCCGGCATGACACCCCCGCTAGGAATTGCATTGGCAACGACTTTGTTCAAAAAGAAATTTACTGCACAGGAAAGAGAAGCAGGTAAAACCGCATATATTTTAGGAGCTTCCTTCATCACGGAGGGTGCAATTCCGTTTGCAGCAGCAGACCCAACACGCATAATTCCAGCAACAGTTCTGGGCTCCGCTGTAGCAGGTGGCTTGTCGATGTTCTTTGGATGTACACTACCAGCTCCTCATGGGGGAATGTTTGTTCTTCCAGTTGTAGGTAATGTTGGAATGTATATTGTGTCAATTTTGGTAGGGACATTGATTACTGCCTTGATGATCAATATACTAAAAAAAGAAGTTCATGAATAACTAAATTAACGAGAAAAAGGAGAAATATTCCATGTTAACAAAAACTTGCGTAATTCAAAACCCTGCTGGCTTGCATGCTCGTCCGGCAACAATGTTCGTACAAAAAGCAACTTCTTTCTCTTGCGATGTAAATTTAATTAAAGGCACTAAAAAAATTAACGGCAAAAGCATCATGGGTGTTATGACACTTGCAGCGAAAAAAGGCGACGAAATCGTACTTGAAGTAAGTGGCGAAAACGAAGCTCAAGCTCTAGAAGAATTGGGCGCGATCCTAGAAAGTGCAAAAGAATAGTTAGGAGATGATCCGTCTTGCTTTGTAAAGGTATTGCAGCAGCCCAAGGGATCGCTCTTGGTCGAGCTTTGGTAAAGGTAGAAGAAACCCTCTCTTATACACGTAAAACACTTGCAGCGGATCAAGTGCCTGCTGAAGTGGCGCGTTTGAAAGAGGCTTTGAATAAAACCAACTCCCAATTAGAAGCGATTAAACAAAAAGCGCTTCGAGACATTGGGGAAGCAGAAGCAAAAATCTTCGAGGCTCACCAACTGTTCCTGGAAGATCCAGAATTCGTTGGAGCAATGGAAGGTAACATCGAGAATGATAAAGTGAACGCTGAAGCAGCTTTAGAAGATGTTCGCGACATGTTTGTTGGCATGTTTGAGAGTATGGACAACGAGTATATGCGCGAGCGAGCAGCAGACCTACGTGATGTAAGTCAACGAATTCTAAAGAACTTGCTAGGTGTGGAAGACACTTTGGTTGGTGACTCCAAAGAACCAGTAATTCTGGTTGTTCATGACCTGACACCATCCGATACCGCACAACTTGATAAGAGTAAAGTGAAAGCGTTTGTAACCAATATTGGTGGTCGGACTTCTCACTCTGCGATTATGGCACGCACGATGGAAATCCCTGCGATTACCGGTCTTAACGATATCACTGAGAAAGTTCAAACCGGCGATATGTTGATTGTTGACGGTGAGACAGGTGATGTGTACGTAAACCCTGAACAAGAGCTCATTGCTGCGTACCAGAAAAAATTAGAAGAGTACGAAGCACAAAAAGCCGCTTGGGCACAATTAATTAATGAGCCATCTGTATCTAAAGACGGTCATCATGTTGAATTAGTTGCGAACATCGGAAATCCTCATGACGCTGAAGTAGCTGATAAAGCGGGCGCTGAAGGTATTGGTTTGTTCCGTACAGAATTCTTGTACATGGGCCGTGATAACTTCCCGACTGAGGAAGAACAATTTGAATCATATAAAGCCGTAGCACTTACGATGGACAACAACCGTCCTGTAGTTATTCGTACGTTGGATATCGGTGGAGATAAAGAGCTTCCATACTTGCAATTGCCACATGAAATGAATCCGTTCCTAGGCTACCGTGCGATCCGCATTTGCTTAGATCAAGTGGACTTGTTTAAAACGCAATTGCGTGCCCTTTTACGAGCAAGCGCATTTGGTAACATCAAAATTATGTATCCAATGATCGCTACGTTAAAAGAGCTGCGTCAAGCAAACGCAATCTTAGAAGAAGTGAAAGCAGAGCTTCGCGATAAAGGTATTGCCTTTAACGAGGAGATAGAAGTGGGAATGATGATTGAAATTCCTGCAGCGGCTGTCATTGCTGATCAATTGGCAAAAGAAGCTGACTTCTTCAGTATTGGTACAAATGATTTAATTCAATACACCATGGCATGCGACCGTATGAACCAACAAATTTCTTATCTGTATGATCCGTATAACCCTGCGGTATTACGTTTGATTAAAAACGTGATTGATGCGGCTCATAAAGAAGGCAAGTGGGCTGGTATGTGCGGAGAGATGGCAGGGGAAGAATATGCATTGCCAATCCTTCTTGGCTTTGGACTTGATGAATTTAGCATGAGCGCACCTACTGTATTGCGTGCACGTCATATGCTAAAACAACTAAGCTATGCAGAACTTCAAGCAGTAGCTGAGCATGTACTTAGCCTAGAAAGCGGCGAAGAAATTCGTAACTATATCAAGGTTAATGTATTGGACAAGTTATAAGGTAAGCATGAAGCAGGCTGTTGAGATAACTCTCAATGGCCTGGTTTTTTTTATATCAAATAGGATATTTTAACTTTTGTAGAGATTTTACAGGAAAAATGCAAAATCTCCCTTTTTTCTCTTGTGTTGATAATGATAATCGTTTACATTTATAGGTGAGCACTATCAATTTTTATTAAAAAATCTAAATATCTACTTTTTTGGTAAAAAAAGCGTAGCAAGCAAAAGGAGTTGCAATATGAAGCATGTTAAAGATATTGCCGAACACGCAGCTATGCAAAGCTTTCTGAACTGCTATCTCCGGGAAACAGGAAACGGTAGATGGGTGACGACAAATGGAGAAAAATATCTTCATGTGCCGTTGGTGTCTCAGAAAATGGATTTATACGTCAAGGCCAGCTATCAATCTCCGACAGGAAGGCATCAATTTGACTATCCAGCCTTTTATCAAAGTAGAGAAGAGGCTCCAGTAGTTGAAGCTGATTATGTCACGATGACCGTATTATTGGTTAAGGAATTGTCGTTACAGCATGGAACGAAGGCAGTACCAGACGAACTGGTATTGCGAGTGATTCAGAGCTGCCAAAATATGGAGAGATACTTAGCGGCTCGCTATGACGACAGAGAAGAGCTATATGGCTTTGAAATGGATTTCATTACGGCTGAGCAAGCTTTACTCTTTGGACACCTTTTCCATCCTACACCAAAGAGTCGGCAAGGCATTCCTGATACAAAGCAGGCTGTTTTTTCGCCAGAACAAAAAGGAGCTTTTCCTCTACATTATTTTGCAGCCCATCACTCTTTAGTCTTAGAAGGATCAGGACTTAAGCAGTCTGCTACTGAGATTATCAAATCAGAGCTGGGGCAGGAAGTGCTAGAGCAAGATGGGATTAGGCAATATGCAAAAAATGAAGATTACTCACTTATCCCTCTGCATCCTCTACAGGCGGAATGGATGCTGGATCAGCACTCCGTTCAAAAGTACATCAAGTGTGGGCTGTTGCATAATCTAGGCCCTCTAGGTGAATGTTATCAAGCTACTTCTTCATTGCGAACGGTTTACCATCCGGATAAGAGCTTTATGATAAAGCTTTCTATCCCTGTTAAGGTGACTAATTCCTTACGTGTTAACAAACGATCAGAGCTAGAAAGCGGTGTAGAAGCAAAAAAGGTACTGGATATGTTTGAAGAGGATATGAGCAAACAATTTCCGGGGTTTGCTTTTATACACGATCCAGCTTATATCACACTCAAGCTAGATGAGCAGGATGAATCAGGGTTTGAGGTTATCCTGCGTCATAATTCCTTCCAGGGTAGTGCGGCTGAAAATGCTACTGTGCTCGCTGCTCTCATTCAAGACCCATTACCGGGACAAAAGAGTAGGCTAGCTGTTATTATTTTACAGCTTGCAAAACAGGAGGGACGGACGACTTCAGAGGTAAGTCTTGAGTGGTTCCGACGTTATCTCGAGATTTCACTCAAGCCAATGGTATGGCTTTATCTGAAGTGGGGAATTGGCTTAGAAGCTCATCAGCAGAATAGTATCGTCAAGCTTCAAGACGGGTATCCTAGTCAATTTTACTATAGGGATAATCAAGGATATTATTACTGTCAGTCAATGAAGGAATTGTTATCACGAAATTTTCCCAATCTTGGTGAAACGAGCAAGAATGTAACCGAAGACAGCTTAGTGGACGAGCGTTTGCGTTATTATTTGATTTTTAATCATATGTTTGGGCTTATTAACGGCTTTGGGTCTGCGGGATTAATAGATGAACAGCAGTTATTAGACGAGATGCGTAGTGTGTTACAAGAATTTTTGCCATTAAATCGAGAACCATCTCAATTTTTACATAGTCTGCTGACATCTGAAAAGCTTGCTTGCAAGGCGAATTTACTTACTCGTTTTCATGATGTAGATGAACTAGAAAGTGAAGAGAGCAATTCTGCTATTTTTGTTAAGATCGATAATCCGCTTGCAAAAGCAAGAGAGTCTCAGATAGAGCTTGAAGCTGTAAACCAACTGGCACTACGTTAACAAAATGAAAAATGACTTGTTGATAATGGAGGCTTTGGTCATGCAAGTAACTGACTGCGATGTGAACATTGGACAAGCCATTCGCTCCGAACAACACATGAAGGTGCGAAGAAGAGTGTTTCGTCAATGCATCGAATCTATGATCTATGAAGGAATTTTAACTCCTGAAACACAGCTAGAAGAGACATTTACACCTATCACTATCTCAGGATGGGATGAACACGACCAACCAGTAGCTTACCGATGCTGGGCGCGACGGACTTTTACATTTGGAATGATTCGGCTTTTACCATCTAAACCGCTGATGCGCGTTGTGGGTAAGACAGAGCAGGAGGCAGAGTCGATTACGCGTTTTTTAATGGATATATTCCGTAAAAGAGACGTGAATGAGCAAAAGCTAGCCTCGTTTGCTCAGGAGTTGGAGCAAACCCTGCTGAAAGATACATTAGCTCAGTACAGTCGATCAGAACGAAAAGTGTGGTTAAGAGGAAAAAGCTACGATGAACTGGAAGGGGACTTGATGGACGGTCACCCCTATCATCCTAGCTACAAATCCCGGCTAGGATTCGATTACCTTGACCATTATGCATATGGACCAGAGTTTAAACAAGAAGTGCAGCTATTATGGATAGGCATACATAAACAGTATGCCCATGTAAAAATAGATGAGGATATGGAGACTCAGCAGTTTTTTTTAGATGAATTAGGAGCAGAGAAGAGAGAAGCTTTTCGTTCGGTTTTCATTCAACAAGGATGCGACCCTGAGGAGTATGATATGGTACCAGTGCATCCATGGCAGTGGCGCAAACATATCGTTCCTGCTTTCCAGGCTGATTTGCATGCCAAAAGAATTGTGGAGCTGGGGTTCTCCAACGATCGCTATCGGCCTCAGCAATCAATTCGAACTTTTACCAACAGCAGCAATCCAATTAAACCTTATGTGAAGCTGGCGATAAATGTAGTCAACACGTCCGCAGCTCGTCACTTAACCCCTCATTCACTTGCTAGTGCACCGCTCATTTCTCGTTGGTTAAAGGGAATGCGAGATTCCGATCCATATTTAAAAGAAGAGATGAAGCTAGTTATGCTTGGGGAATTTGCGACTGTTTGCTATGATCCACCCCCTCCAGCCGATTTGGTTGAAATGGTGACATTTGGTGTGATCGGTTGCATGTGGAGAGAAAGTTTACATCAATACTTGGAACCTGATGAAGAAGCTATTCCCTTTAATGCTTTATCTGCCAAAGAGTTAGATGGAGTCCCGTTTATTGATCCGTGGATTCGAGAGCATGGTATAGAGAATTGGCTGAGACAATTGGTTGAAAAAAGTGTGCTTCCAGTCGTTCATTTGCTAATCAAGCATGGGATTGCACTGGAATCTCACGCTCAGAACATGATACTGATCCATCGAAACGGGGTTCCAGTTCGAGTTGCATTAAAGGATTTTCATGAGGACTTGATTTACTGCAAGCCATATCTAAACGACCCGGAAGCATGTCCGGATTTTGCCATGGTGCATGAATTTTATGAAACGGTTGAACCTAATGTCATGTTTCACATGGACGATCCTTCGCTTGTACGAGATTTGACGTTAGAAACGCTATTCTTAATTAATTTAGGTCAATTGGCGCTTTTGTTGGCTGAACATTATGATTTTGCAGAAAGTAGATTCTGGATGCTTCTAGCTCAAATGATTGAGCAGTACCAAAATCGTTTTCCTGAGCTCAAGGAACGATTTGAGCTTTTTGAATTATTTGTTCCAAGCATCCTGGCTGAGCAATTAACCAAGCGACGTCTGTATCCTGATAATGTGACGCATGTACATCAGGTGCCAAATGCCCTGTATCAAGCTAGAGAAAGCTTGCGATCTACTCCTGTAGGAGGTGATAAGCCATGTTAATCATCAATGACAATGAAATCGGTTTAAATCAATTTGATTCTCGATTGCTAAGCTATTCAGGAATGCCTCATTTTCTAAAACCAGAGGGAAAACGATACGCTTTATGCTTGTCCGATGCTTTAGACATTATTAGTCTTGTCCTTTATTTACGTGACCATGGTGGTTCTGTCCTGCTCATTCATGGAGAAACGCCAGAGAAGACAGCTTATCAAATGGCAGTGGATGGCCAATGCTACGGGCTTGTCTACCATGTTCCCGAAAATTTCGTGTTGGTTCCGCAAGAAGGGGCGATAGAGCAGGAACCTTCTGTTTATCAATACAGCTCAGGAACGACTGGTCAACCAAAGCTGGTAAGGCGTAGCTGGCAGGAAATCAAAGTAGAAATGTCGGCATATAATCAGGTGTTTCGTGCATACGAGGAATTAGTCCCGATTGTAATGGCCCCAGTTACCCATTCCTATGGCTTAATTTGCGGAGTATTGGCTGCTATGGAACGCGGAAGTAAGCCGTTGGTGGTTACTCATAAGAATCCCAAATTTGCTTGGGAGGTTATTAAAAGGACGCCAAAGCACATCGTTTACGGAGTGCCGTTGTTATTCCACGTCTTATCTAGCTTTACCAATACCAATGAAGCAGTTCGTTTTCATCGGATCATGGTCTCTGGAGCCCCAATGCCGGAGCAATTGTTTGCAAGGCTACAAGGCATGACTGATACGATGATGCAACAGTATGGCTGCTCAGAGACAGGGTGTATAAGTATCAGTGAACAGATGACCTCTCATGTTGATCTGGGGAAGCCCCTTTCACATGTGACGCTTACAGCAGGAATGGAATTGGAGAATCCGGCGGAGATTACGGCTACGATCCATCATAAGACGATTTATACACAGGATTTGGGGTATTGGCAAGCAGGGCATATTCAATTTGTTGCCCGAATGGATGACGTAATTAATGTATCAGGATTAAAGGTGTTTCCTATGGAAGTAGAGGAAACGATTTTGAAGCTCGACGGGGTTAAAGAGGCTGTTGTCTATAGAGGTCAGCATCCTGTAATGGGTGAGGTAGTCAAGGCGATGATTGTGGCTGATGAGAGTATCACTCCTTCTAGCATTCGAGAATGGTGCTTACCGAGGTTGCCAGCTTACAAGGTTCCTTTTGAAATTAGATGTGTACAAAGGATTCCGAAAACATCGAATGGTAAAGTAAGTCGTCGCTTGTTAGAAATGGAGGAAGCTGTTCATGAAGCGTGAGGAAAGAATGGAACAACTGAAGGAAATCGTTATGAAGAAGCTAAAATTGAAGCATGTCGTCAGCCTAGATGAATCCATGCGATTACAGGAGGATTTATTCATCGATTCAATCATGCTTCTTCAACTGATTGTTTATATTGAGGAAGAGATGCAGTTGATGGTTCCAGCAAAAGAATTGGATCCGCGTACTTTTCTTACTGTAGGATCGTTGCTTGATTTTATTGAGCAGCTACAGCCAGTTCATTCTAATGCGTTATCGTCTACTGCTACGAAATAGATTTTTAACGATTTTGTACCAATACGTACAGCTCAGGGGGATTTCATGGTTAAGGTTCATTGCTTAATTAGTTGCTTTTGTGAAGTGATCAAACGATATACCCATGTGGATTACCGCCCTTATTATTTTGGGGTGTGGGATGCTGATTTTGTTAAAAAGGAAGACGGGGTTCTAACCTACTACACAGACAATCATGAACCAATTATAAATGGATTTGAACACCTTTTTAGTGCTAACGTACAGGAATGGTACGATTCTGATAAAGATAAAGAAAGTAATTTGCAAACCTTTTTAGAGCTTCTTGATTCGCGTAACGAGCATCAGTTTGTGCTTGTACAGATAGATATGTCGCTTATTCCTGATCGCGATAATAAATTTGCCTTAAAACCGTTTCCTCATTTTCTGATGATTTCTAAGACAGAGAATGAAGATGAATGGTTTATGTTTGACCCAGATTTTCGCTGGGAGGGAAATGTAAAAAAGGCAACAGTAATAGAAGCATTCCTGCAAAATCCATTCGGAGGCGGCTATTTATTTGATGCTAGGGATATCACAGCACCCTCATATGAAAAAACGGAGCAATACTTTCATGCCACTTTTCAACGAAATCATAATGAATTTACAAGTAGTCTCAAAGAACTGATCACGGATATGGCAGAGGAGAGAAATGGATATGCCCTCGATATGCTATTGCCGGCTGTGAAACAGGTGAAAGTGATTGCGATCCGAAAATATAGTTACGAGTATGCATTTATGTTTTTTAAAGATTATCTCCAATATTCCCGTGATGAATTTTTACGATTAGCATACCAGATTGAAGATGTTGTCCAAGCATTCACTACGGCGCAATATCTAGCGGTAAAAATGTCTATGACGAAAAATCTAGCACTTCTACCTCCGATCATTGAGGCCCTAGAGGAAGCCGATGCGATTGAACTGCAAATTAAAGAAGAGTTAGAGAGACAGTTTGTACAATGGACATTGATGGATAGGGCAGCAGTGACTCTTAATGAAGAGGAATGGAGGTAGGGTTGATGAAATTTTCACTATGTACAATTTCTTTTCGCCATCAGCTAATCTCTTTTGCCGATATGGTTGATTTTGCCAGGCGACATGATTTTGATGGTATTGAATTATGGGGGATTCATGCTCAGCATCTGTATGATGGAGATCGAGAAAAAGCCGAGGATCAGCTTCGTATTTTAACAAATCATGACATGCAGGTATCGATGCTCAGCGACTATTTAGATATATCTTCTCATCAACCATTCTCCAAAACGCTGGATAAAGGGAAACGGTTAATCTCCCTAGCAAAGTGGTTAGGGGTCAATCGCATTCGGACGTTTGCTGGGCAAAAGGCAAGCGCTGAGGTATCGGCGAGCGAACGGACATTATATGTAAAGTATTTAAGCGAGCTATGCGAGCTGTGTGGTGAAAATGGGATGGAACTGCTCTTAGAGACGCATCCCAACACCTTGACGGATGACCTCGCTTCTACGCTGACTCTCTTAGAGGAAATTAACCATCCAGCGGTTGCTATCAACCTTGACTTTTTGCATATCTGGGAATCTGGTGCCGATCCGATAGACAGCTTTGAAAAGCTACAGCCTTGGGTGCGCCATTATCATCTGAAAAATATCGTTTCAACTGAGTATCTGGGAGTCTTTCAGCCAAATAATGTTTACTCGCCTAGTGGGAGTAGGGAAGGGATTGTTCCATTAGCATACGGAGCAGTAGACTATAGTTCTATTCTTGAGGTGATTGCGAAGACAGAATATTTTGCTTCAATCGAATGGTTTGGTCCTAACCCATCTAAGGTTTTACGTGAAGAGATGAGATGGTTGCGCCAGCAGGTACCGGCTCAGTCATTAAGCCTTTTATAGAAAGTCATATACATTCAAAATAGTTAGTCGCATCATACAAAAGGATAGCCATCCCGGCTATCTTTTTGTATGGATAAAACTTGAAAAAGCATAATCTGTTTCAGTAAACGCATAACATGGTTAAGAACCTTTGAGGTTAAATACTGTTGTATCGCTATCTCTAATGAAATGTGATGAAACAACAAAGTAAAAGGAGGATACCATGTTTAACAGCGTTTTTAAATGGATTTCTGCTGGATCTGCCTTCGTGCTAATTTTATCCACCCTACATACAGACGTATGGGCATCATCTAAGGCACAGATGATGGTACCGGTCGCCGAAGTCAAAGATATTCGTCACACGAGCACAGAACAAGAACCAGATCCATTTAACGAACCAAACACAAAGTCAAAAAAGGCAAGGCAACAAAAACAAGATGTCTCATCCCAGAAGAAACCCGCTGAATCGGAGGTAAAATCCAAGGAACCACTTAAGGAACAATCTAAGAAACAATCTTTGCCCTTACCAACACCCCCATCACTCCCCGCAAAGAGTAATGCTTCCACAACTGATGCAATCACCTTGAAAGAAGCAAAGAAGCTCTTATCACAGTTCTCCCTGACACCTGAAAGGCTTGCCATTCACGTAAATCACTGTGTCGATGTGACTTTGGTAGCTCCTGCTACAGAGCTAGACTTTAAAGTAAAAAGCGATAATCCAGACGTAGCCATTATCATGGAAAAAGCTGATAACCGACTGCGAATCCAGGGGAACTCTCCTGGTAAGGCCCGTTTTTATGTTTTCATAGATAAAGCCTCTCCTGCCTATATTGGCGAGGTGCAAGTATATGCGAACACCGATGTTAATCAAGACGGGCTGCTAACCTCTGAGGATGTAGCGTTTGTCCAAAAACACATGGGTAAAGATAAGAATGATCCTACTTGGGAAAAAATCAAAAACGCTGATGTCAATGGAGATGGAAGGATTGATAGTCGCGATAAAAAATTGGTGCAACAGCAGCTTGATCAGTATAAACATGTACCCTCGTATGAACACGTCATGTTGATTGGTATCAGCGGTCTTGGTAACGCTAACAAGAAGATTGCTACTCCAAACATAGATAGCTTGACTAAAAACGGGTCATATACGTATACCGCCAAGCCTGTAGCTGAACAAAAAAGCGCAGAGAACTGGGCAAGCATTTTACTTGGCGTCCCACCGAAAGAACATGGTATTACTAGTAGCAATGTAGATACGAATTTACGTACAGCATATAGTCCATATGCTTCTGTGATTCGGTGGTTACACGAGGAAAGACCGGGAGCTCATATCGGGGTTTTTACAGCTAACGCAGATATACGCCGAGGGATTTTGGAAGAAGAGTTAGCAAAGGTCAGCCAAATTACCATGAACACTGGTAGTCAAGATCTAGCTGATGCAGAAGTAGCCAAGCAAGCGGCATCGTACATTTTACATCAAGGCGATAAAAATAGATTAACGTTTATACAATTACAAGGTCCAAAGCTAGCGGCAAATCAAAATGGCTATTATTCGGCACAGTATGTAGACGCTGTTCGAAGGGTTGATCAGGACTTAGGACTTATATTAAAAGCGCTAGAGATACAGAAGCAAAAAAATAAATCCTTAATTCTATTGGTAACGGATGAAGGCGCTGATGTTGATTCCCCCACTTCGACGAGCAGTTTTAACAGCCTCACATGGGTAGCATCCGGTCCGAGCATAAAGCAGGGCAACAATCAAAATCCAATTTCAAACATGGATACGGCGGCAGTTATTGTAGAAGCGCTAAAGCTAAATAAGCCAACTGTTTTCGCGGCAAAAGTACCGCGAGATGTATTTAGCAAAGAGGTGAAGATTAAGAGTATTCGAATCAATAAATCAAGAATTAGATTGGATAAAGGTGATACCGTTACGGTTCAAGCCGTTATTTCTCCAAAGGATGCGTCTAATCAAAACATCGAATGGAAAAGCAAAAACAAACGGATTGCGACTGTAAAAGACCGAGGGAAGGGTAAAGCCGAAATAAAAGGAAAGCGAGAAGGGACTACCTATATCTACGTTGTTACTGATGACAAAGATAAAGAGGATAGAGTTAAAGTAATCGTCGAGGATGATTCTGATTCCAGAGCGAATTCTCGTAAAGACAAAGAGAATCAAAAAGAGTGGCAACGTGAAATGATAAGAGCTGTTGAAAAGGAGGGCGGCAGGGTAATCTCAAGAGTCATTCATTTTGATAAAAAAGATAGCTATGCTTTTACCATAGATGGGAGAATAGATACAAGCACGAAGGTCTTGCTCCACTATGATGAAAAAAAGAATCGTTTAACTTATGTACCGGCTGATTTTGAATATGTACGTGGTGATACTAGAGTCAAAATACGGGATAAGCGTTTGAGTGGAACCTTTGCACTCGCAACCTTTACAAAGACATTTCGAGATATGTACGGACACTGGGCACGTTATGATGTGGAATGGCTAGCCAACAGATTAATAATCTATGGACAGTCTACTAATCAATTTGTACCAGAACAACCAATTACCCGTGCTGAATTTGTGGCGATGGTAATAAGAGCGCTTGGAGAACCAGAAGGAAGCGGGTCGCGCTTTAACGATGTTTCTTCTTTCGCATGGTATGCTGGTGCTGTAGAGACAGCAAGGAGCCGAGGTTATGTTATTGGCTACCAAAATCGCTTGTTTGAACCAAATAAAACGATTACTCGTCAGGAAATGGCAGTTATTATGAAACGCATTATCGAAAAACGGGGACTTCGTGTTAAGATTACTACCGGTCAACAAGCTGCATTTAATGCTGCATTTCATGATCTAGGCCGGCTTTCATGGGGAAAACGAGATATAGCAGAGGCTTATTATGCTGGACTTATTCAGGGTGTCAGCTCCGGATATTTACAACCACAGGCAAATGCAACGAGAGCCCATTGTGCGGTAATGATCAAACGAATGATGGGAAAGCTTAACCTATTGTAGAGTAAAAAGGATAGAGGCAAGCATACGAATCGGAAATGAATCAAATAGCCCGGTTCGTATGCTTTTTTTATCGTGTCTGCCGATTTTTTCATGTTAGTTAGCATGGCATGGACAATAATGCTCTTACTCTATAAGGTTTCGAGGAATGTGGGTAAATATTTTTCAAAGGTTTCTCGATTGATACGTAAAAATTTAGACTGACCTTCATTTCGCATATGGATGAGTCCAGCTTCTCGTAAGGTTCGGAAATGATAAGAGGCATTAGATTTTGACATGTGACAAAGTTCACCTACCTCCCCGCACTTTGCCTCTTGTTCTTTTTGGAAAAGAACCCGAATGATCTGCAGGCGTGTTTCATCCGCCAATGCTTTTAAAATTTTTATTCGCTGTTTATCTTTAATTAAATTATTATACATGGAAAAATAATACAAAAAATAGGTATTATCTGCAAGTTTTTTATTTATCAAAAAACAATCATGCTGACCAAGTAATCCCATAAATAATTAGGCAAGCCCATCCTGCTAGAAAAGCCAGCCCGCCGAGCGGGGTGATAGCACCTAGCTTACGAACGCCTGATAAACTCAATGCGTATAAGCTTCCTGAAAACAGAACGATTCCCACAAGAAACAACCATCCAGCAGCAGTAAGCAATGTACTTGTCCCTAAGACTTTAAGCAAAACGGCTGTCATCACTAAAGCGAAAGAATGATACATTTGATATTGTGCACCGGTTTGAAAATTGGCTAGCATGTTATCGCTTAGCTTTCCTTTTAAGCCATGAGCAGCAAATGCTCCTAGCGCCACAGATAGAAAACCACCTATGCCGCCTAGTATCATAAAGGTTTGAGCCATATTTCGTCTTCCTTTCTCTAATACCGTTGATTTACAAATATTGTACATCAATAGCAAGGAAAACCACACCAATGCAAGCACATCGCAAGAAATATCTTATTTATCAAGATGAATGTTTTGTTAAAAATGAAAGTATTTCTATTCGTTATGGTTATGGAGTGATACAATAGGGCTTATTATGAAGCAAGTCCGATATGTAAGGAAGGGAGAGAGGTAAGATGAAGCGTTTTTGGAAAATGAAAGAGCCAGTTAATACATGGACGCATTTTATTACGTTCCTGGCTGGCATTGTTGGTCTTGTGTTTTTGATCGTTTTGTCCCGTCACAATGTTTCCAAGCTGATCACATTAACCATTTTTGGTGTTAGCATCATCTTGTTATACGGTGCAAGCTCCTTATATCATTGGGTGAGAACAACGCCAGCAAAAGAAATGATGCTCAAGAAATTTGATCACATCGCTATTTATTTCCTCATCGCAGGCTCGTATACGCCCGTGTTTTACTATGGTTTATCGGGTGGCTGGAAATGGAGTATGCTAGCTGCTGTGTGGGTGTTAGCGTTAATCGGAATGTTCCTGAAAATTTTTTATATTCATGCACCTCGCTATGTGTCAACGGCTTTTTATGTGACGCTAGGCTGGATTGCGGTCGTTCCGTTCGTTCAATTAATCCATCATTTACCGATTGGAGCAATCGCTCTCATTATTATTGGTGGCGTCATGTATACGATAGGAGCCATCATTTATGCAACCAAGATATTTGATTTTTTCCCGAATCGGTTTGGGTTTCATGAGATATTTCATTTATTCGTGATGGCAGGAACCACGCTCCATTTTATCATGGTGGTAAAGTACATTGTGCCCATCTAATCAAGCGTTTCTAAGGGGTTCCATTGGTTGTAATTAGTTGCTTTTCATCAAAAGACATGATATTGTTATTACGTTGCGATGAAACGCCTATATCCGTGGGAAATTCGCGAGTAACCAATGGCGATGGACTTGATGCTCCATCCTTATGAATGCCATTTTTTTATAAAACACGAGAATGTGCAGGCATTAAGTGTGAATTCTGCTTAATGCTTTTTTTTGTGAAAAACGAGTGCTTACAGACGATCATTCCACTGATAGGTTTATCAGAAGCAAATAAAATATTAGAGGCTTATATACACGATAAAGTGGCAAACTATAAATGTTACGTTTTCCGGCACTTATTGTGTATAAAGCATGAAGGATTTCATCCGTAAATAAAGGAGATTGAAACAATTTGGCTACATTTAATGAACTAGGATTGAGTCCATCCGTACTTCGATCCATCAGTAACATGGGTTTTGAAGAAGCGACTCCAATCCAAGCTTTAACGATTCCAGTTGCATTAACAGGAAGAGACCTGATTGGTCAGGCTCAAACAGGAACAGGGAAAACCGTAGCATTCGGTATCCCAATGATTGAAAAGATTGATACCTCATCTAACCACATTCAAGGGATTGTATTGGCTCCAACTCGTGAGCTTGCAGTACAGGTATCTGAGGAATTGATCAAACTAGGTCAATACACAGGTATTAAAACCTTGCCAATCTATGGTGGACAGGATATCATGCGTCAAATACGCGCATTGAAAAAGAATCCTCACGTTATCGTAGCAACTCCTGGACGTCTAATTGACCACATCAACCGTCGCACAATCCGACTACAAAACATTCAAACCTTGGTATTGGATGAAGCTGATGAAATGCTAAACATGGGTTTCATTGAAGAAATCGAAAGCATTCTAGAGCAAATTCCAGACGAGCGTCAAACTTTGTTGTTCTCAGCAACAATGCCGCGCCAAATCGAATCTTTGGCACAGCGCTACCTTAAAAACCCAGAAAAAATTACCGTGAAAGCAAAAGAAGTAACGGTTCCAAACATTGAGCAAGTATACATGGAAGTTCAGGAAAAATTGAAGTTTGATGTAATGACTCGCTTATTAGATATTCAGTCCCCAGAATTAGCTATCGTGTTTGGTCGTACGAAGCGTCGCGTTGATGAATTAAGCGAGGCCTTGAACAAGCGCGGTTATTCTGCAGAAGGTATCCATGGTGACTTGACACAAGCGAAGCGCGACAGCGTTCTTCGTCAATTTAAAGAAGGCACTATCGACATTCTAGTAGCAACAGATGTAGCTGCTCGCGGTTTGGATATTAGCGGTGTTACACACGTGTATAACTTTGATATTCCACAAGACCCTGAGAGCTATGTTCACCGTATTGGCCGTACAGGTCGTGCAGGTAAGACAGGGGTTGCGACTACATTTGTAACATCTCGCGAGATAGATCACTTGCGCATGATTGAACACGTTACAAAACGTAAAATGAGTCGTCGTCCTGTACCAACATTAACAGAAGCTATTGAAGGTGCACAGCGCATTGCAGTTGAAAAACTGTTGACTGTAATCGGGGAAGAAAACTACCGTGATTACCATGGCTTGGCAGAAACCCTGCTTCAGGAAACTGACTCTGTTACATTGGTGGCAGCCGCTTTAAAAATGCTGACAAAAGAGCCAGATGTAACTCCAGTTCGTTTAACAGAAGAAGCACCTCTTCGTTCTAAAAAACGCCGTCCATTTGGCGATGATAAGCGCGGTGGTGGTCCGCGCCGTGGTTATGGCGATCGTCGCAGCGGCGGTAGCAACTATCGTGGAGGCCGTTCAGAAGGTGGTCGTCGTAGCGGTGATGACCGTCGTCGCAGCAGCGGCAGAGCATCTAGCAGACCATCGTCTGAAGGTAGAAAGCCTCGCGTATAGTTGTTGGTTCAACTGTAAACAGCTAATCTATATCTACAAGACGTGTATGATAGTCCCAAATCCGACAGGAGAAAGGGCTATCTACACGTCTTTTTTGTATGCCATTAAAGATAGATTTTTCAGAATATGCTTTTAACTTATCAAAAGACAGAGGAAAAGAAAAGGAAGTTTAACAAGTAAGCTATTTTTCAATAACAATCATGCTATAAGCTGGGATTTCTGGATTTAGGTTGGCAGAAAATGAAACATTTACTGATTGAAAGGTTACATAATACAGGTGGATAATAAGCAAAGAATATTGGTATTTGCTTATGATTTTATGGATTTATGCAGAGCATCAAGCATTATAAAGGAGGAACCAATAAGCAATGAGTGTTTCCTATACAAAAAGGACCCGGCTATTGATGGTGATGATAGGTTCGTTGCTGTTTTTAAGCTATCCGCTAATGGCTCAAGCGACTGAGGAGAAGACTGTACATTCTCAGGCAAGTGAAGAAGAAAACAAGCATGACCTAACTCCCAAAAAAGCTGGCGAGTTGGCCTTGGAACAAAATATTGATCTGAAGAAATTCCGCTTGGAACTTGATACGGCTGATATTAATGCTAATCAAGCCATTTATAATTCCGTAAAGATGAAGGAATCAAATATTTCATCGCTTGGCGAGGCTCAGCAGAAATATGTGCAAACAGCCAAAGCGGAAGCAGCACGAAATATCCACAAATATATGCTACAGGCCATGGAAGATAAGACCAAGCTAGGTGCAGAGAAAGCCTTTTATGAGCTATGGCATGCCAAGCAAGATTTGCAGTTACAGGAGCAAAGCTTAACTCGTGCCCAAAAGCAGGTAGATACGGCAAACGCCTTATTTACAGCAGGAATAAAAGCCAAAAACGATGTTTTGCAGGCTGAAACAGGATTAGCCCAAGCAAAAGCTAATCATGAAGCAGCTCGCAATCAAGTCCGCCTATCTACCCTTTCATTAAATCAATTTTTAGCAGAAGACTTGATGAAAGAATGGGAGCTCTCTATACCTGAAGGAGATATCCGTGACAAAGAAATTATTCCATTGGAAGAAGCCAAGCGTTTGGCTGTTGTTCAACGTGCAGAAATTCTCAAAAGTGACGAAGAGGTAAAAGCGGCGAAAAAGAGTGTAGATACGATAGAAAAATATTCAATCTTGTCCTCCTTCCAAGGACAGCTTGCCAAAAATGAATTGGAAACAGCAGAAATGAACAAGGAGCAAATCAAAAACGATATTTTGTTAGAGGTGACTCGAAACTATGAAGCTCTAACCTCCGCTAAACAAGGTCTAGAGGCACTTGATAAAGCAAGAGAAGCTTCCAAAGAGAATTATCGTTTAACACAATTACGCTATGAAAATGGTCTTGCAACAACCTTGGATGTTATGACTGCTGAGGAGGAGCTAGCAAAGAGGGCAAACGAATATGAAACAGCTCTGCACAATTATCAGTTAGCTTATCTCAACTACAAAAACTCGATGGGTAGACCTGTTTCTTAATAAAGAAACGTATAAATTTTAAGTTTTTTTTAAGAACTTGTACCCTTTCTTGTTAAGATCCGTCTTATAAAATAAGACAAAGGATCAGACAAGAAAGGAAGAGCATAAATGAAAGCGAATAAAAGCGCTGTAGAAACGACCACTTGTCTAGCTATGCAACGTTACGTTAGAGATAAAGTTCGGTTCTTTACTACATTTGTTAAATCTCCTCGCGAGGTAGGGAGTGTGACCCCAAGCTCCGCACGTTTATCTAGCAGAATGCTGGAAGGAATCGACTGGGCGGAAGTTACGTCAGTGGTTGAACTAGGCGCAGGTACTGGTGTGTTTACACAAAAACTGAAGCAAAAAATTTCACCCAATACAAACGTGTTTGTATATGAACAAGATGTAAAACTTCGAGCTGATTTACAAGAAAGATTTCCTTCATTTCACCATCATTGCGATGCTCAGTGTTTGTCAAAAGAGTTGAAGCAAGCAGGTGTAGAACAGGTAGATGTCATCATTAGCGGATTGCCGTTTATGAACTTTCCCCAGGAATTACGGGAACGGATTGTTGCGGAGGTTATGCAATCGTTAAAACCAGGCGGTGCTTTCATCGCATTCCAGTATTCCTTACAAATGAGAAAACAACTGAAAGAGACCTTTCGTGAGGTATCTATCTCTTTTGAGCCCTTGAACATCCCTCCTGCATTTGTCTATCGGTGTCGTAAATAACAGACAATCTGATGAGAAATAAGTAGAATGAACATGCGGTGCTATTTGTTCACGGGAGGAGCTCGATGATGAAAGAAACAATATTAATCATTGATGATGAAAAAGAAATACGTGATTTGATTGATATATATCTAAGTAACGAGGGCTTTCAGGTTTTGAAAGCGGCTGATGGAGTAGAAGGATTAAAAATCTTAGAGGAAAATCAGGTACACGTCATTATTTTAGACATTATGATGCCCAGATTGGATGGGTTGGCTGCCTGCATGAGGATCAGAGAAAAGCAAAATGTCCCGATCATCATGCTGTCCGCCAAAGCGGAGGATATGGATAAGATTATTGGGTTAGCTACTGGGGCAGACGATTATATGACAAAGCCGTTTAACCCGATGGAACTTTTGGCACGGGTAAAGTCGCAGTTAAGACGTTACATGCGGTTAAGCGGTTTTTCAGAAGTGAAGACTGATGAACTGGTAGTCGATGACTTAACGATCAATGTCTCCACGCATGAGGTGAAGGTAGATGGGCGAGAAGTCAAACTAACTCCACGGGAATTTGCCATTTTAGAACTATTGGCTCGCCATAAAGGAATTGTATTTAGCGCTGAAAAAATCTACGAACGAATCTGGAACGAGCCTTTTTATCAATCTGATAATACGGTTATGGTACATATACGTAAAATCAGGGAGAAAATTGAGCAAAACCCACGAAAACCTCGCTATATCAAAACCGTTTGGGGAGTAGGTTATAAAGTTGAGATGGAATCCATTTAAGCTAATACCATATACGTTTTATGCGTGTTATAAGCTTGCGAAAAAAATGATTGCTCAGGGAAAATCAAGTTTACGTATTCAATTGATTGCGGCTTTTGGACTATGTGTACTGGCTGGATTTTTTGTGGCGAATGTCCTTAATCCCTATATGCTAACGCAACAGGCATATATTGATTATACACAAGGTATGGAAAATATTGATAATCATGCACGTAATTTGATAAGCACCCTTCGAACAGAAAATGAAAATAAACAACAAAATCCTTCCTATCAATTTGATTTGCAGGAAATAATTGATGACCGTTCGGATAGCGGTAAGTATCGTATTTTATTGGCTGATGAACAAGGAAAGGTTTTATATAAGAGTAAACAAACCTCTGAGGCTACAATCGATATTCATTCTGTTATCCAAAATGCAATGGATGTGCGTATCTATCGCCAGGATTATCAGAATGAGGCGAAAGAATTTGTGTCCTTTTATCCTGTGGATGTGGGGGAGAAAAAGCTATATCTAATAGTACGAGGTATGCCAGAACCATCTATCATCTATCGAACAGGCTATAGTCAGTTACCTGGACTGATTGGTTTTGGTGTATTTATTTTTTCCTTTTACTATCTTACAAAACGAAAAATGTATCAGATTCAAAGCATTTCTCAAGGCATTCAAGAAATGGCACTGGGGAATCTGGATATCCGTGTACCGGTTAACAGTAACGATGAATTAGGACAGTTGGCCCAGAATATTAATGTTATGGCCATGCAATTGCATCATACTAGAGAGGAAGAACGCAAGGCGGAGCGAACCAAGCATGAGCTAATCACCAATGTTTCACATGATTTACGCACTCCGCTTACTTCTATTATGGGCTATTTACGGTTGATTCAGGATAAGCGTTATCATAGTGAGGGGCAATTGGAGGAGTATGCCGGAATTGCTGTAAATAAGTCGGAACAGTTAAAACGCTTAATTGAAGACTTATTTGATTATACGAAGCTCTCTAATAACGGTGTAGGAATGCAAATGCAGCGAGTTGACATATTAGAAATGTTAGAGCAGTTAATGGAGGAGCTTGTACCGCAAGCAGAGGAAGAAGGCTTGTCCTTTCGAAAAAACTATGCTGTAGATCATCTATTCGTACATGTAGATGCAGATAAAATAGTGCGTGTGTTTGATAATTTATTAATAAATGCCATTAAATATAGTGATAAACCAGGGGAAATTTTAATAAATGCAGAGGAACTTGGAAGTTCTATTCGTATCTCGATTGGGAATAAAAGTCCCAAACTGACTCCTCAGGAATTAGAGCGTTTATTTGAACGTTTCTATAAGGTTGATGAATCTCGAAGCATGGCAAAGGAAGGTTCTGGATTGGGCTTAGCCATTGCTAAAAGCATCGTTGAATTGCATTGCGGAAAAATTTGGGCTGAATCGCATGACAACATGATCCTTTTTTACGTGGAATTGCCGCAGGAAAAATCCCCATAATACTGGAAAAACGCATGTCATTCTCTTTAAAAAGAGAAGCATGCGTTTTTTGTTGTTCGTGATTTATTTCCTATGATAAGTTTTTCTAATGATAAGCATTGTATATCTGTATTTCACTTGTCAATCAAAAGAACTTATAGTGAAAGCATGGTAAGGGAAGTTCCTTGATAGACAGAATGGAGAGATACAATGGAAGGTAAAACAAAAACCAAAGAGCTTGTCAAACAAGAGAAGCAGATCGTTGGTTTTATCATGGGAGTAGCAATTACTTTAATAATTGCTTTAGCAGCTAGGTATTTGGCTCAATTTCCTTTCTTAAGCATAATGGGACAATTGGTAATTGCTATCCTGATCGGTATTATCTGGCGTGCTGTGGCTGGTATTCCGCAGCAAACGATTGCAGGTACAAATTTTTCCAGCAAAAAATTGCTTCGATTCGGCATTATTTTACTTGGGATGCGATTAAATTTGATGGATATTTTATATGCAGGTCCTAAAGTGTTTGCTATGGCGGCATTAGCCATTATTTTTGGATTGAGTGTTGTTTATCTATTTACACGTTGGTTCCAGGTAGAGAAAAAATTAGGCATTCTAACGGCATGTGGAACGGCTATCTGTGGTGCGGCAGCGGTTGTGGCAATTGCACCACAAATCAAAGCTAACGATGAAGAAACAGCAATCGGAGCGGCTACTGTAGCTATTTTGGGCACTATTTTCACACTTTTATATACGCTTCTCTATCCTTTTCTTGGTTTTACACCTAATGGTTATGGTGTTTTTTCGGGTGCGACCCTACATGAGATAGCGCACGTAATTGCCGCAGCGGCACCTGGTGGAAATAATGCTGTAGATATTGCTGTCATCGTCAAATTAACTCGGGTTGCTCTTCTTGTCCCGATCGCCATCGGTATAGGAATATGGAGCAGTCGTTTGGAACAAAAGATGACTGGGGAAATCAATAAACGGTTTTCCTGGAGGTCACTGCCTATTCCATGGTTTATCTTTGGATTTTTGGCGATGAGTGCTGTTAACTCACTAGGTATTATTCCTCAGGAAATAGCTACACAAATCGTTAGCATCGCTTATCTATTAATCGCGATGGCTATGGCCGGTTTAGGGTTAAACGTAAATCTAGTTGCCTTTAAGCGGATGGGATTAAAATCGTTTTCAGCCGGCTTAGCTGGATCGGTGTTGCTTTCCCTATTTGGCTTAGCAATGACCTATGCTTTTCATTTAGCTTAATGAAATACTGCCTCCATTCCTTTTGGGAGTGGAGTTTTTTTATCTCGAAAGACGTACATTCATATGTTACAAGCTTGTGAACAAGATTAGTTTGCTGTATGCTTCAAATAGCGGAAGCTTGAAAAGGGGAGTACAAGGTATGCATTACTATGGAAATGAAACGATTATGTCGATAACGCAAGCCATTCATTTAAAGCCAAATGAAATCAGGGTTCTTGAGTGGGTTCGTACCTATGAATATGTTGAAAATACGTATGGTGTAGACGAGAATGTGCCAATATTTTTAGAGATTCAGCTTATACCGGAAGGGGTCCGTGTTCAAAAGAATCAAATTACGGATTTTCCTAATTTTACTTGTTTGCAAAAGGAAGTATTTAGCGATATTGAATCAGCTCTTGGTGTATTTAAAGAATGGGCTGACGAGATCATTGATCGCTTGAAAAAACAAGGAACGGCCATCGAGTAAGGGGATGAGTGTATGCGTGATACAAATAGCCGATACGGAAATCTACCTCCGCGGCCCCCTGCTTTGTTATTTCAGATTGTTCAAAAATTTTATCGCGGGGCTGTTAGTCATTATCCGGTCATTGAGCTAGCCAAAGAACAGCTACGTCAAGCTGTATTTGAATGGGAGGCTTGTATAGAAACAAAAAACAATGACGAATTAGAAGCAGAGGAGTTGGTTCGAAAAGCGCTTACTACTTTGTTTCTAGAGTTTCACTTTTATGTGACGTGCTGGTTGCAAATTGATTTGGCGCTTCATCGCTTATGTACCCAACCGAATGGCTCTGTGTTCTGTCGATTGAAGCAACGCTTTTCAGATGATATAGAACGGCATCTTGCTGTACGGAATTGTGTAGATGACACTGAAGCGTGTGTTTTTGCCCAAATGGAACACACCGAGGGAGATTTGAGTCAGCTTGCAAACGATAGTTACTGGTTTGATGGACGATTGTTTACTGTTGATACGACTAGTCTGCATACACTTAATGAGCTTTATCGTGCCATTATGGAGAAAAGAGGGAGCGTATGAAAATAAGTGGGAAAGTCGGCTGTGTCCTGATAGGTTTTTTGGTTGTTTATCTGTGGATCATTCATTTACCCTATCCTCCGTTGCCTATTGCCTCAATGCCGGTCGAACAAGCGATGGCTATGGTAAAGGAACATCCTGAACAGCTAGTTAATATCGGTAAAGAAGAGGGTTACGTGTATTATATGATGAAAGGAACACAAAAGGAGGCGGCAGAAAGGGTAAAACAGCAAATGGCTCAAAAGGGATACCAATTCGTTGAGAAGCAAGGAGCAGGGTATTTCTTTGAACGTAATGGCCAAAAGCTGGTGATTACGAGTAACATGTGGACTGGCAATTATGTAATCTTGAAGACGGCGAACCCTCTCTAAAAGGAGAGGGAAGCATTGCCCCATCTCTATAGCATTGGAGAAGCTGTAAGCGGACAGCATTGCTCGTCTTCAGAGTTCTTGTCTTTGGATTTCACTTGCAATAAGCTCTCCACAATGTATAAGTGTAGAGCATTATATGATTTGTTGCGGAAATGCCGGAAAATCAAAAAGACTAATAACGTGACAAAACCAACAATAAGCACAGAGAGCAAAGGGATGCTATTTGCAATGTAATGTGTAAGTTTGCTGGAAAAAATGATGAAAACGATGGGAACGGTAGAAAAACAAAACGGTATATAGCCAAGCTGAGCTTCTGTTTTTTTAATTGCAGCACAGAGAATGCGCAGTTCATGAACGGTGAGTGTCTCATAAAAGTGCCAGATTTCTTCAATTTCTAACAGATCCTCACTGCGTTGAACAGCAATCTGTTGTGAATCATAGCGCCTAAGAGATTTATACAGCTTGCGAAAGTCGCCATACGGCTTCATATTCAGCCTCCTCTTACGAATAAAAAAGACCGCCTGTGAAGAGCGGTCTTTTTGTTTACGGCTAAGCAATAGGGGAAAAATTATATGCCGCTATAAGAGTGTAATGTACCGTATCCACCAGCGTTTTGAGCTTTTACTTCTTGAGGATTGGTGCCTGCAAAGCCACTTTGATAAATGCTTGAAGCAGGAGAACTAAAGTTTTGATAGCTTTGTTGAGCTTGTTGAGAAAAAGCTGGTGTTGCAAATCCTGCATTTAACGATCTAACCTCTTGCACATTAGTTCCAGCAAAACCAGGCTGGAATACACTGTTAGCCCCAGCATAGCTCACTGGACTGCTGTATGAAGGAGCTTGGAATTGATATGATTGGGTTTGCGGCGTGAAGGATTGGTACGGCTGTTGAGCTACAGCAGGCAAAGAATAGCCGGCATTAAGCGCGTGTACCTCATGTGCATTTGTACCTGCAAAGCCAGGAGTATACACACTGTTAACGTTGCTGTTCATACCTTGAGATAAAGCAGTTCCTGCTTGGCCTGCGTTTAATTGGCGTACCTCTTGGACATTTGTACCAGCAAAACCAGGTTGGAACACGGTGTTTGCATTAGTAAATCCGCCTTGTGCCGCAAAATTTTGGTTTTGTCCGTAAGCTAGGTTTGTTAGGCTTGCAACACCTGGAGTAGGCTGACCTGCGTTTTGAGCTCGTACTTCTTGAACATTTGTACCAGCAAAGCCAGGCTGGAATACGCTATTTGCACCAGTAAATCCGCCTTGTGCTGCATAATTTTGATTACCATAAGAAGGGACTTGTCCGTAAGCTTGATGTGCCAAAGCCGGAGCAGGCTGACCTGCATTCAGAGCTCGAACCTCCTGAACATCTGTACCAGCAAAACCACGGGTGAAAACACTGTTAGCAGCTCCAAAACCACTTTGTGTCCCAAAAGATGGGCTTGGTACTTGGCTAAAGGCTTGGTTTGTTGGATAAAAGCTATTGTTCAAGGCTTTTACCTCCTGCACATTTGTACCAGCGAAATTCGGATTGAAGATCGCGTTTGCAGGTCCAGAGATTTGGTTGTAAGCAGAAGTATTATAATTTTGATTGTAGGTCATGTTGACCACCTCCTACCCTCAGTTTTTACCAACAAAGGAAACTCAATGCATGCAAAGGAAAAAAATTTCGTTTTTCCTTATAAAAAAAACAGGGAACTGCATCAGTAGGATTGATGAGACTCCCTGTTTGTAAGCTATATATGTTAGTTGTAAATAAATTCAATTTTATTTAGCAATGTGCCTTTTCAGCTAGTTTCTCTTTTACGTTTCATTCGTTCTAGGAATGATCATGCGCTCTTCTTCCCTTTGAACATGCTCCTCTTCCTGATTAGAACGCTCTTCCGAAAATAATTGCTTAATCCTCTCCTGCTCTGCTTTCGGCCCAAGCACGTACAAGATATCACCTGCTTGTAAAATGGTATCTCCCTTTGGTATCAGCAATTTTTTACCTCTGATAATCGCGTTTACTAGTGCCTGATCAGACAATTGAAGATCGAGCAGATTGATACCTACGACATTGCTGTTTTCCCGAATGTGAACTTCAATCATTTCAGCATTGGTTTTTGCAAGCGAAACCAGTTCCAGACTATAGGGAGCTACTGTCTTTTCCCCTTTAGAAAAGCCAAACCAGTTGGCAAGAGGCGAAATAGTCGCTCCTTGAATAAGAGCAGAGGTTAAGACAACGAAAAAGACCACATTAAAGATTAGCTGAGCATTCTCTAGTCCAGCAATCAAGGGATAAGTAGCTAATACGATTGGGACAGCGCCGCGTAAGCCTGACCAAGCGATAAAGGCTCGTTCTTTAGTTGAGAAGCTCATACCAAGTGTACTTACATAAACTCCGATTGGTCGTGCTACAAACATTAGTAGAAAGGAAAGTGCAATACCTTGCCAAATCACTTCCAACAAATCTGATGGAAAAACCAGCAAACCTAGCAGGATAAACATTAGGATTTGCATCATCCAGGCAAAGGCTTCGTTAAAGCGGAGAATGGAGTGCCGATAGGGAATGTCAACATTTCCTACAAAGACAGCCATCACATAGACGGCGAGTAAGCCACTTCCGCCCAATATGGATGTGGCACCGTAGGCTAGAACTGCCAGTGCGATAGACAATACCGGATAGAGTCCGGATGAGTCCAAATTAATGCTTTTAATAAGCATAGTGGAGATTTTGCCTAATAAATAACCCATTACTAGACCTAACCCCATCTCCCATAAGAATTCTAAAAACATTGCCAATACATTCACTTCTGGATGCTGCATGAATTCTATCAGGGCAATGGTCAAAAACATCGCCATCGGATCGTTTGTGCCTGATTCTGCTTCCAGTACGGAAGTCAGCCGCTTTTTTATATTTTTATTGCCTAATACGGCAAAAACAGCAGCGGCATCTGTAGAACCAACAATTGCACCAAATAATAAGCCTTCATTCCAAGACAAGCCTAAAATAAATTTGGCACATGCACCAATAAGAAAAGTGGTGAGAACAACACCTATGGTTGCTAAGGAGAGAGAGGGTTTGGCCACAGCGCGAATGTCAGTCCATTTCGTCTGCATGCCACCATCGAACAAAATAATGATAAGGGCGAGAATACCGAAGAGTTGTGTTAACGAGGCATTATCATAATAAATGAATTTGCTCAGGATCATTCCAACCCCAACGAAAAAAACAAGGGAAGGAAGACCGATGCGTGAAGAAAATTTGGCTGTAACAACGCCAGTAACCAAGAGAACAGCGAGGAGCAAAATGATATTATCCGTTGTGAAAATCAACCATACACCAACTCCTTTCGATAAAATAAAAAGTAAGAAATCATCTCTGTGATATTTGTTACCCGATAGCTCTTTCTTTTAAATGTACACGAAACTGAGGGAGATGCAATATTTTAGGTGCATTTTTATGCTTTTTTTGTAATAAATCTCACAAAAAAGTACGTTTATACGTTTAAATTTGTTGTTTTGTTCTATGTAAACGCAACATATGGACCTATTTTTAATGAAAAGCGTAAATGTTTATAAAAGAATCATTTCACTATTACAATGGTAGTGGAGCGAGCATAGAAAAATACCCTTCCTAATTAGGAAGGGCTGAATAAAAGTAAGGCTCTTTTCACTTGCACATGTGCTGTGAATAAAAAATAATGTTGCGCAGTGAAGCACGGCGGATATCTGGTTCATCGAATTTTTCCGGTTTAGAATTTGCTTCAAAAAACCAGATATCACCATCAGTCGTTATTCCTAAATCCATAGACATCTCAGCAAGATCTCTCATATTCTGCTGAAGGGCTTTAGCTATTACAAGCACAGTTTTCCTGATGTTCTGCAGAATGAAAATGGACCACTCTTCTCCAAAAATTTGGGGAAGGACTTTATCAGGTGAAAGAACAGAACCCCCGCGTGGGACATGAGTGGTAATGCTTCGGGCCCCTGCTTGTCGAATTCCTATCCCTGTTATATCCCAATGTCCCTTACCATTTTTTTGTGTAAGGACACGCACATCAAATGGGCGATCATTATAGGTAGCAAGCATAATCCCCTGCTGAACGATGTAGGGTTTCCGCTGAAGAATCGGCCAAAGATATGTCCAGAGTTCATCTAGCGTGTAAAATGATCTAGATAAGGATTTTTGTTGATGAACACGGCGTAAGAGCCAGATCGTATCATGTTTTTCAAGACGCATGATTCCTCGCCCAGCTTTTCCACGTATAGGCTTTAGATAAAGAACATCATGTTTTCTAGCAAAGGACTTCAGTCGCTCAAAAGAATCTAATTTGTAAGTATCGGGCAAGAAAGGAGCGACTTCCTTTTTGGCTTGTAGGGTGGTAAATAAGCTTTCCTTATCGAAGAATTGACGGTTGAACAATGTCACGTTCTTCAGTTTTGAGATGCGCTTGAGAGTTTCTTGCATATGCTCTTTTTCCTCTACTGTACGTGTTGGAATCCGATTATATATAACATGAGGAAAGGGAGTTTCAAAGCTTTGCCAGAATCCATTACGTTTATCGTATAGATAACCTCGTATTTTATAAGTTTCCCAGTCTATACCATCTGGTGTAAATACGAATACGAGTGCTCCTAGCTTTTGTCCTGTTTTGCTTATCTCCTGAAAGTTTTCCCTATTTCCTTTAAATGACTCGCCTTTGCCAGAAGTAAGAATGCCAATTAGAGGAGCAATTTGTAGCATATTGTTATACATGCTCCATCTGATGCGGGTACGATAGCGACCTGTTACAGTAGGAGCCAATCCTAGGTTTAATGTTTGCTCAACATGGAGGGGACCCAATGGCACGGTGATATGATTTGTGGAAGTAAGCGGGATGGGAAAGTGGATACCCTCTACATACCATTGTCCTGAGGGGAGTATGGTCAGCCAACCGGATTCCCAGTGGGACATTAGAAACTCCTCCTTCCTTCAGCCCGTGTTAAAAATTAGCTAAATAGCGACCGTAATCAACGAGTAAACTACGCGACATTTCATCAGCTTGTTTTAGGCGTGAATGTTTAAAAATGGAGCGTCCTGGTTTGGAGTTAGCCTCGAACATCCAAATATTCCCTTTTTTGTCGATGCCTATATCTAGACCGAGTTCACCTAGATTCGTGCCGTAAGCAAACTCAATTGCATTTGCTAAACGAATAGAAGCTTCACGAACACGCTTTTCTAAAGTGTGATGCTGTTCTGGGAATAGGGTTTCCAACAGCTCTTTACCTGGGATAACCATTCCTCCAGTTCGAACATGGGTAGTAACACTTCCAGCACCGGCTACTTTGGCAGCTAGACAGGATACGACCCAGCTATTTTCCACGTTTTTGTGCAAGTGAACACGGAAATCGAGTGGACGACCTGAATAAGTGCATAAATCAATGCCCTGCTGAATCAGGTAATTACTTGCGCGGCGCGTTTGAAACACATGCTGGTATAACTTGGATAATTTCTGAAAGCGTCGGGTGACATTACCTGCTCCGCTATGGTAAGAGAGCTGATAGCCTTTTGGAAGCTGCTTTATTTTTAGAATCCCATAGCCGAGACTGCCATCTTTTGGTTTTAAATAAACCATAGAATATCTGTCAAGCATGCTTTTTAGCATGGAGAGTGTAGGAGCTACCTGGGTTTCTGGAATGAATTCATTTATTTCCGGCATGGGATACAAGCGTTGATGAACACCCCATTTATCAAAAAATCCAATATTAAACATGGGCACATACTGTTCATTGGCTACACGAAATTTAAAGTCCTTAACAGAATCTTGGCGCTCCGCTGCACGAGAGGGAACGCGATCATACAACACGTCTGGCATGGCAGTCCAAAATCTTTTCCATACGTACTGCCCCTTATTGGTAGAGCGCAAGAACCAGCCGTATACTCGATTAGATGACCAATCTACATCATTGGGTGTAAAGATAAAGTAATAAACCCCTTTTCCTTTCTGAGCTGACAATAATTTTTGAAAAAAGCTTGATCTAGGGCCAATCGGGGCTCTACCTCCATCGCGTATTCCTGTGGTGACTATACCAATGGAGGGACCAACCCGAATTGTTCCATCTTCGTGTTTTAAATGGATCATACCGGGATGAGGGATGGCTAAGGCTTCTTTTAGTGGTGATGTTACTTTTACTTGATTACCGGTTTTTTGTTTTTTTTCTTCAATAATGATTCCATGTACCGTTATTTGCCCGTGCGAGATAGCAACTCGTTGTCGATTCTTAAATCCCCAGTCCCGGCATAGATGGGAAGGGAGCACGATGCCTTTGATACGGGAGTAGGTAAGAAATCGTAACCGTACTGAGATGGTTTCCATGTACTCCTAACCTCCTATACGCTTATTCAAGAGATATTCAGCGTATTTTACTGGCTGTGCGACCGAATGTAGTCTGGCATTCCCATCTTCAATTTGGCGGAATACCGTCCGGCCTGGTCGTGAATTTACTTCAATAATCCATACATGCCCTTGCGTATCGACCCCTACATCTATTCCCAGCTCTACCAAACGACCATGATGTTTTTCTAAAAAAGGGGGAAGGAGTTGAGCAAGCATACCCACTTCTTCTATGATTTGATGACATAAGTCATGTGGATAATGTTTCATTAGGAAATCTTCTAATGGTACGGCGATTCCCCCTCCGTGCAGATTAGAGGTAATGCTTTCTTTCTTCCCTACTCGTACGGCCTTGCCGGTTGTTGTCCATTTGCCCCTCCCGTTTTTCTGGACTAAAATACGTATGTCAAAGGGGAATCCATCTGAGGTGTGCAGCTTCAAATAAGGTTGCAAGATGTACTTACGCCCCTTTGTTATCTTTTTAATACAGGAGAGAAGATTTTTTTTAGTTGTTAAGGTACGTGTAAAGGGTTTATTATCCCTCGTTCTACCTATAAGTTCATACCCTTTTTTTACAGAGCAGATACGAATTACTCCGCTTCCATGGGTTCCGGCCATGGGTTTTATAATGACAGCCCCTTGTTCAGCCAGATTTGTTTCAAGAAGAGTAGGGCTAAAGAGCTTTGTCTGCGGTAACCATTTTTGTAAATTCTTTGATTTCATAAGGATGTTATGCACTTGCCATTTTCCCGATAATCCGCGACCTAAGAAGGTAATTTTAGGATCATTTTGCAGTCGTTCAATAATCGATCTATATTTAGTGATATGGGGTCCCATAAAATACCTATCATAGATTAATTGTGGAAAGGGAATTTCTATGCGCTGCCAAGTATGTTCAATAAGTTCAAAGCCTACTATGGTACGTGAGGTAAAATCAACCTGACGAGGAGAAAAGACGACTATGCGTATACCTAGCTTGCTTCCAATGCGTGTTAAAGTGGTATAATAAGACTTTTCCCGGAAGGTTGGCTGGTTTGGCGATCCTTTGAAAATGGCCATAATTCCTAATGTTTTTTCTTGTCTTCTCATTTTGATCACCTACGCTGTCTTATCTATTCTTCTTTTTCTGAGGTGTTGTTTGATAGATTGGTTGGGTAAAGCCATTTAAAAAAGCGGTGTAGCTTACTAAATGTCGAACGGAAGGTCTTGCTTCTCGGGGAGCAGTTTCATTTTCGCGTAAGCGTAAGCTGGTAATGCTTTTGGAGGGTTTGCTGTTAACCTCTAACAGCCAGACTCTTCCGTTAGTATCAATACCTAGATCAATACCAAACTCTGCGAATTCTCCTTGTAAAGCGTATTCTAACCGTTCAGCGATGAGCAGAGCGACCCTCTTGAGCTTGCGAATAGATGGCTTTTTATTACGTTTCCATGGACCGCATGTTCGTAGGGCCTGTTTAGCAGACATAATACTACCACCACGTGCTACATTTGATACAATAGAATTTTGACCTGTTCGAGCAACGATGGAGGTGGTTGCCCAAATGCCACGATTGTTCTTTTGTACCAAAACACGAAAATCGGTTGGATTGGAGTCGATGCCAATAAGGTGCAAGCCTTGTTGTAGAACATAAGATTTTCCTTTAGAACGCTTTCGTAGGAATTTTTGCAAAGAGTACAGACTTTTTTGCTTTAAGGAGATGACCTTGTCTTTTGATACAAATCGAACACCATATTCACCATTTGCTTTTATCAGGCGAAAAATACCCCTTCCCAAACTGCCATTAGCGGGTTTGGCGTACACGATACGGTGGGTTTGTAGCATGGTTGATAGCTCACCGTTTGGGCCAAATAACATGGTTTTGGGCAAATAAGTGGAGACGGCTACATCATTGCGAAGAGCTTTATGAACCTGCCATTTGTTTAAGAAACGCTCATTAAAAAAGGGGATCTTCAAAAATTTACAGCGTTCCACAAAATCCACTACCTTTTCACTCTGCTCTCGTTGTCGAGAAGATAGCCGATTATAGATTGAATGGGGGAGTGGGAGCGTGGTTTTTTTCCAGGTGTTTTTCTGCCTAACGAATGCGGAAACCGTTTTATTCTCCCAATCAACGTCATCTATGGAAAAGATACAAGCGAAGCCACCTTTCTGTTTGAACGTATCAACCACTTCATTAATAAACGAAGAGAGGGAACCAAAAGGCTCTTGTTTATGATCCTGTTGATAGCTGGTGAGCAAAATCCCCACATAGGGGCCGAAATAAAGCGTTTGCTGCTGTGGATCATAACGCATGAGAAATTTGGTCCCGGTAGGAATATGGAGAGCACGAACAAGGGAAGGACACATAGTGACATAGGAATCCTGATCTACTCCTGAAACCTTTGCTCGTGCTCTTGATACACCAAAGCAAACGGTGATAAAGATATCTGAGGGAATGTCTAAACTCTTCATGAGATGAAGGGGAAGCTGTAGATCAGACCGCTCTTCTATGGGTATAGATGCCTGAATGATAGTGCGAACATATGACATGATGATCCCCTTTCCATAGGCGTTAGGTTAGTCTATCTTATGAGTTCTAAAAATAATTGGTTCCAGATAGGAGTAGAAACATGAATGCTTGGATAACATTACTTCTCAATGTAGGGATTGGCTCAGCTATTGGTGGCATTACGAATGATCTGGCTATCCGGATGCTGTTTCGCCCCCATCGTGAGATAAAAATAGGCGGATTTCGAGTTCCTTTTACCCCAGGTCTTATCCCAAGACGACATAAGCAAATCTCAATTGAAATGGGGAAATTAGTGGAGAATCACCTGCTGACAAAGGAAGGGGTTAGACAGGGATTACGAGCAGCAGGAGTAGAACAAAAGCTTATACACATAGCAAAGGGACTCCTGCAAAAATGGATAGCTAGCGATGTAACCTTTCGTGAGCTAATCGAAAAAGCTATGCCAAATGCATTAGTAGATGGAGATAGGCTAGCTCCGCAAATAAGAAAAAACGTATATTCGGTCTACGATGAGCGTGTGACAAATTGGCTAAAAGGCATAGAGGATAAGACGGCAGAGTCAATGCTTTCACCAGAAATCCTGAATAAAGTGGAGCTACTTGTAGATCAATTTGGGGACATGCTCATTAGCCGATTAAAGGACTATCTGCATGCGCCAGAAGGTCAAGCTCAGGTTCAAGCCTTGATTCGTCAACTTGTAGGGGGAAGCGGAGGCATGTTGGGCGGTTTAGTGGGGATGTTCTTAGGGGACGAGAAGTTGGTTGCCAAGATTATGCCCCACTTGGAATCAATCCTAAGCAATCCACAGCTTATCGATAAATTAAAATCGACACTTCATCTAGAAATGAATAAGCAACTGGAGCGCCCGATAAGTGATTTTCTTGGGATGATAAGCCAAGAAGAATTGAGCAAGTGGAAAGAGAAGCTGTTCGCTAAAGGTGAAGAAGTGGGAATTGGGTTATTGGACAAGCGTGTGGGAGAAGTCCTTCTTACATTCGAGGAACAAATAGCTACATACTGGTTACCAAGAGTTGCCCAGTGGTTTACAGGGAGATTAGAGGAAAACGTAGATAGACTGTTCGATTCTCTTCAGATCAAGGAAATTGTTACGAAACAAGTAGAGGGATTTCCATTAGAGCGACTAGAGGAAATGATCATCGGCATTTCGGGAAGGGAATTCCGCATGATTACAGTACTAGGTTTTGTACTGGGAGCAATTATCGGACTTGTGCAAGGCTTACTTAACTTTTTAACATAAAACAAATAAAAATAAAAAATTGTAAGAAGGGGACAAGTAATGAAGAGGAGAGCCATACCAATGAAAGCAAGAAAACATTGGTTGGGCCTCTCCATCTGGCCCCTTCTTCCTCTATTATTGTGATGGAGATACCTGCTTATGTTAAAACAAAAGCGATTTGCCACATGAATGACAAACCGCTCTTACTCTGATAGTATATTCCATTATTTACACTTTTGATTGTTCTTGTGTCTTGGGTACAGATACTTCATTTGGAACTCCAATTCCCGTAAAGCCCAGAATGACAGTAATAATTGGACACAGTAGACAGAAGAAGGCATAAGGCAGATATTCCAGAGTTCCGACTCCTAGCACTCCCGTTAAGAATACTCCACATACGCTCCAAGGAACCAGTGGATTAACAACTGTCCCCGCATCCTCTAGCACACGCGACAAATTTTTACGGGCTAGCCCTAGCTTTTCAAAGCTTGGAAGAAAGGCTCTCCCTGGCAAAATAATGGACAGATATTGCTCCCCAACCAGCACATTAATACTAAGGCTTGACATAGCAGTAGAAAAAATCAGTCGTCCGCGAGTTTTTACAAACCGCTGAATACAGGAAACCAGATTAGAAATCACACCGATTTCATATAAGATTCCGCCTAAACCTAATGCTAATAAGATCAGTGCGACGGACGATAGCATACTTTGAAGACCCCCGCGTGATAGAAGAGAATCCACTTCAGCTTGCCCAGTTGTTGAAACAAAGCCATTTTGCATGATGGTTAATAAAGAAACCAATGATTGATTCGGTTGAGTAATTAAAATCAATAGTAAGGAGGATACAATTCCTGCAAATAGAGCAGGAATAGCTGGAATCCGTTTGTAAGCCATAAAAAATAAAAGCAATGGTGGCAGGAATGTACTCCAGTGAATAAATGAGCTCATTTCCAAGCCCTTACGGATGGTTTCAAAATTTAGTGGAACCTGACTTGTAACAGAACTCCCCAAGTAAAAGTAGAGCACTAAAGAAATGATAAACGCAGGAATAGTGGTCCACATCAAATGACGAATATGTTCGAATAAATCTACTTTTGCGACCCCGGGAGCCAGATTGGTTGTATCTGATAATGGCGACATTTTATCTCCGAAGAATGCTCCAGAAATAATAGCCCCTGAAATCAGCGCCAAATCAATTCCAAGCATTTTACCCATACCAAGAAAGGCAACACCGATAGTAGCTACTGTCGTAAAGGCACTTCCAATACTAGTTCCAACGAGCGCGCACATAACAAAAACGGTAACCAGAAAGTAGTCAGCGGAAATAAGAGAGAATCCGTACAAAATCATGGTTGGAATCGTTCCGCAGGCAATCCAAACCGCAATTAATACTCCGATCAGCAAAAAAATTACTATAGAAGGAATGCCAGAAATAATTCCTTCTCGAATTCCTTTATCCATTACCTTCCACGGTATTCTTTTACAAAACCCAAAGGCGACGGAGATCATGATGCACAATAAGATAGCGATTTGCGGAGGGGCCTGCAGATTGAGCACTAGATAACCAATCACCACCAATAAAATGAGAATAAGAGCGAGTGAATCTGGAATTTTTGTCCAATTAGATGATGGTTGATGCTGCATCTGAGTGACCTCCTTTTTCTGTTATTGGTAAAATTTGTTTAGTATTACTTTAACGCTTATACGCTTTCAAGCACTAAAGTTAATTATTTATAATATCAGTGTACATGAAAAACGGAAAGTTTACAATGAGGCTAAAAAAATTTTTGTTTTCTGTACGTAAAAAGGAGTGTAACCTTTTTTTCATTTCTTACGATTAGTGGGGCGAAACAGCTAAAAGTAATTAGGAGCAATGAATTGTGAAAATGAAAATCGCCCTCTTAACCACAGCCAATAGGAACAGGCTCTGGGCCAATTGCAGCCAAACTGTTAATCTGTTTTTAAACTACCTATATGGATTTGATGAATTACAATTTTGTTACCAGAAACAAAAAACATCGGTTAAAAAGAAGATTCCTTAACGCTTCCTTTATGGTTGAATGAAGCGTTTTTTTGAGTCGTTCTCTTGTTTATAATGAAAGTAATGGAGAAAATCGAGAGTTTGATAGTTGTTTCATCCTTTGGTTTTAGTCATAATACTACAATGTATAGTGCAGAAGAAAGGTGATGAATATGTGGAAAGAATTTCGTGAATTCGCGATGAAGGGCAACGTCGTAGATTTGGCGATCGGTGTTGTGATAGGAGGAGCTTTTGGTAAAATTGTTACTTCTCTAGTTAATGATTTAATTATGCCATTGGTTGGTTTACTCTTAGGACGTATCGACTTTTCTAATTTGTTTATAAACTTGTCTGGAACTCATTATAATACAATAGCAGAGGCAAAAAAAGCAGGTGCAGCTACACTAAACTACGGTCTGTTCCTGAATTCTGTTTTGGATTTTCTCATTGTAGCCTTTAGTATTTTTATTGTGATTAGACAGTTAAATAAGCTACGTAAGAAAAAGGAAGAAATCAAGCAAGAAGAAGCAGTTACGACCAAGGAGTGCCCATATTGCATTTCTAGCATTCCTTTACAGGCAAAGCGTTGCCCAGCATGTACCTCTCAATTAGTGGATGGACATCCTTCAGCCTAATAGCTAGAGGAGAAGATAAGTAACCAAAGATTGTCAGTTTAAAAGCAAATCTGTTACACTACTTACAATACATCCTAATATAAAAGTGAGGGAATACTGTGAATTACGATAAAGCACATGAATTGGCACGTGCCATTAAAGATAGCGACGAGTACAAAGCATTTCTAGCTGCTCAACAAAACGTGAGTGCAGATCCAGAGGCTAGTCGCATGCTAGCTGATTTTCGTCAAAAACAATTTGAATTGCAGATGAAGCAAATGAGCGGACAAGAAGTAGGTCAAGCAGATATGGAGCAAATCCAAAAATTGTATGAAACAGTTCAGCTTCATCAAGAAATCCGTAAGGTGCTAGAAGCAGAGCGCGTTCTTGGACAGATTATGGAGGATGTTAATCGCATCATAGCTGAGCCTCTACAGGTTCTGTACGGTATTGAACAGTAATTTTTGTTTGTAAACAAAGAACGAATGAAATGAAATGCATTTGTAATTCGTTTGTAACATTCCTGTAATATTAAGGGGATAAGATAAAAACATGATGAAAACCCCCTTAAATTATATACGTGATTTGGTGTAACGGGCGCCGTTACACCCTTTTTTTTTGTCTAGGCATGGGGTAAAATTGTTGCAAGGAGCCTTTTTAAGTTAATGAAGTACATACATGATTCGTATGATAACTATATAATATCCTTCATTTGTAAAAACGGTAAACAAAGGGCAGGTGGCTAACTTGGCAACAAAGCACGAACAAATCATACAACATATTGATCGCCTTCCCATCGGAACTAAGATTTCTGTCCGACAGATCGCCAAGGATCTTGAAGTAAGCGAAGGAACGGCTTACCGCGCGATCAAAGAGGCCGAGGTACAAGGATATGTTAGTACCATTGAACGGGTAGGAACTGTCCGGATTGAGAAAAAGCATAAGGAAAACTTTGATCGTTTAACTTTTGCCGAGGTAGTAAATATTGTGGATGGCAGTGTGTTGGGTGGTAAAGAGGGTTTACATAAGACTTTACATAAATTTTTGATAGGTGCCATGAAGCTAGAAAACATGGTCAAATATATCCAACCGGGTAGCTTATTAATTGTTGGAAACCGAGAGCAGGCCCATCGTCTTTCTTTACAAAATGGTGCGGCTGTATTAATTACCGGCGGATTTGATACAAGTGAGGAAGTTAAAGCGCTAGCAGACGAGCTAGAATTACCGATTATTTCTACTACGTACGATACATTCAGTGTGGCTTCTTTATTAAATCGTGCTATTTATGACCGTCTTATCAAAAAAGAGATTGTCATGGTAGAGGATATTGTAAAACCCTTAGATGAGGTTCCCGTTTTATTGCCTACAGATCAAGTGAAAAAATGGCATTTGTACACAGAAAAATATAAAGAGACACGTTTTGCTGTAGTCGATGAGTTTCGCCGGTTAGTTGGTATCCTGACATCTAAGGATATTATAGGTAATGAAGATGATGTTACTGTGGATAAAGTGATGACACGCAGCCCCATTACGACGTCACCAAGGGTCTCTGTCGCTTCCGCCGCTCATTTGATGGCATGGGAAGGAATCGAATTGTTACCGGTTGTGGATAATTTCAAAAAGCTCCTGGGAGTCATTACACGTCAGGAAGTTCTGAAAGCGTTGCAATACATGCAGAAACAACCGCAATTAAGCGAAACCTTTCCAAATATGATCATGAGTCAGTTCCGAGAAGAAAAGGATCGGGATGAAGTCTCCTACATTGGTGATGTAACTCCTCAGATGACCAATCATTTGGGAACAATTGCAAGTGGCGTATTGACGACCGTCATGACAGAAGTAGCCTGTAATGAATTGCGCCGACATCGACGTGGTGATATGGTGCCGGAGAACATTACCGTCTATTTCTTAAAGCCAGTTCAGATTGAAAGTCAATTAAAGATAAAACCGCGTTTGCTAGATGTGAGCCGCCGCTTTGGCAAGGTGGAGGTAGAAGTGTTCCACCGCGATCAAATGGTAGGAAAAGCAATGGTTACAGCGCAGGTTTTGGAAAGATAATGCAGATGATAAAACCGGAGCGAGGAATGGATTTCCTGCTCCGGTTTTTGCGCTGTGGAAACGTGAAATTTTTTGAATTGAGAGTAGTAAGAACGATCGGACTTTACAAATCATATGAGCATTTACCAACAACTTCTTACATACGAAAACCCATATAGGTTACACCAGCGATGAATAGCATAAAGATCACGACAAGCAATTGACAAAAACCTGTGCCGGAAAAGAAAAAACTGCCTAGTTTCCATTTCCGTTGATGCGTAATATAGTTGGGCGGAGCGGAAGGCTCCGGCTTTGGTAGCTGGTCCATATAAGCTGAGACATCTAGTTTTAAAACGCTAGCGTAACTTTTCACAAATCCTTGGACATACACTTGATGAGGAATTTTAGAAAATTCTTCTTGTTCGATTGCCTCCAAATAAGACAACGGGATATTTGTTTTCTGATGAATATCTGTTAGGCTAATCCCTTTTGAAATCCGTGCTTCTTTCATTACGAACCCAATTCTCTCCATACAAATTGCTCCTAAACAAAATTCTCGCAGGCTTGCTTACACACTCATGAACAGACCTGAATTTATTCCTCATTATATGACGAGTAAATCAAACCTCCTGTTACATCTGTCCAAAAAATTTTCAAACATTCTTCATTATATTGTGTTATGAGAAAAAGAGATAGCTGGCCTTTATATTTATGATAAGTATATTATTTGTAAAGATCAATATATGATAACCCATTTATTTTCGTTATCACAATAGTAAAAAAACCGCCATCCTTCTTCCGTTTGGAAAGGATGGCAGTTTTTTGTTACTTTATAGATCATTTTATTTTAGTGTTTCCGCTACTCGTAACCATTCTTGTTTGTTGCGGATATAGTGTTTTGTACCAAGCACGAGATTAATAATGCCTACCAACAGCATTACAAAAGCAACCCCAATCCGAATTCCATCTAAGTCCTGAAAGGAAAATTGATTGAGACCAAATAAGATGAGCAGGCAGCCTAAGGAGATATTCATTTTTCCAAGTGTCATACGGGATTGCAATGGATGAAGACCACGACGACGAGCGTTAATGCTATAGTAGACTCCCATGATGAGGGAGGCAATCATACCGGTAAAATAAATAGCAAACCACATCATGCAACACCTACCCTTCCTTTTTAAATGAACATATCATGACATCTGTATTATAGCATACATATTGACGGAAAAATTCGCATGTTCTTACAAGTTCTATCTTTCTGTTACACGAATAAAGGTTCGCCTCAATTGCTCCTTCGGGTATAATAGGGATATACGAAGATCAGTAGGGAAGGAGCAAGATGATGACAGCATCCTTCGTTCATTTACATGTGCATAGCGAATTTAGTTTATTAGATGGCGCCGCACGGATTGATCAATTGGTGCAAAAGGCTGCTGAGCTTAAGATGCCGGCCTTAGCAATTACGGACCATGCGAATCTATACGGAGTCATTCCTTTTTATAAAGCATGTCTTGAGAAAGGAATTAAACCTATTATTGGCATGGAAATTTACCTAATTGATGGAGATTTGCGTGATCGGGTGACACGACATGCCAAGGCCCCTTATCATTTGACATTACTTGCAGAGAATGAGCAAGGCTATAAAAATTTAATTCAGTTATCTACAATTGCTCATACAGAGGGCTATCAAGTGCTGCCGCGAATCAATCGAGAAAGGCTGAAGAGATATGCAAACGGCCTGATTGCGCTAAGTGGTTGTACAGAAGGAGAGATTAGCCAGCTTTTATTAGAAGGCGATATAGAGGCAGCAAGACAAGCTGCTAGCTGGTATGCTGATGTTTTTGGCCCACAGCGCTTTTATCTGGAGCTTCAGGATCATGGGACAGAGAAAGAGCGTCGCCTAAATCAACGTATATTGAGATTGCATGAGGCGACACAAATTCCGCTGGTAGTCACAAATAACGTGCATTATGTGGAAAAGCAGGCAGCAGAGCTGCATGACGTTCTGCTCGCTATCGGCCAAGGTGTAACCATTACAGATGCTAACCGATCTCGCTACGAGACGGAGGAATATTATCTTAAATCGGCAGAAGAGATGGCTAGTCTGTTTGTCTACGCGAAAGAGGGACTGCAAAACACCCTTCGTATAGCGGAACGCTGTCAGGTGGAAATTCAGTTAGACCAGCACATTTTGCCGCGGTTTCCGTTACCAGAGGGAGTAGAGGCGGAGCAATATTTGCGACAAATATGTGAAGAAGGCTGTGTCAAGCGTTACGGTGCTCTGCATGCCGAGGTGCGGGAACGCTTAGATTATGAACTATCTGTCATAACAGGGACAGGCTTTACCGATTACTTTTTAATCGTTTGGGATTTTATGAAATATGCTCATGAGCAAAAAATAGCTACCGGTCCGGGTCGAGGATCAGCGGCAGGCAGCTTGGTCGCCTACGCGCTCTCCATTACCAATGTAGATCCGCTTGCTCATGATCTGTTGTTTGAGCGTTTTCTCAATCCAGAGCGCATAACTATGCCTGATATTGATATTGACTTTGCAGTGGAGCGTCGTGACGAGGTTATTCATTATGTAGCAGACAGATACGGTCATGATCGGGTGGCGCAGATTATTACCTTTGGTACACTTGCTGCACGGGCGGCTGTTCGTGATGTTGGCCGGGCTCTAGGCTTATCACTTGCTTTGGTAGATCGCGTAGCGAAAATGATTCCACAATCTCCATCTATGACCTTTGATAAGGCCTTCAAGCTTAATCCTGACTTAGAGCGTTTGACTGAGGAGAATCGAGACGTAGCCAAGCTGATCCGGCTAGGCAGGGGATTGGAAGGATTGCCGCGCCATGCTTCTACGCATGCGGCCGGGGTAGTTATTTCACGTGAACCCTTAACAGAATACGTACCCCTGCAAGAGGGGAGTGAGGGGCTATTACTTACTCAGTTCCCAATGGATATTCTAGAACAGGTCGGTTTGCTGAAGATGGATTTTTTAGGTCTACGCAATCTGACGATTATTCAGGAAACGTTAAAGGAAATGAACCGTCAGGGCATCCCTTTGTCATTAGACTCATTGCCAATGGAGGATGCAAAAAGCTTTGCAATGCTGACACGCGGTGAAACAACAGGTGTGTTTCAGCTAGAGTCAGCGGGAATCCGCAATGTGCTTCGAGATTTAAAGCCGACCTGTCTTGGTGATATCGTGGCTGTTCTTGCTTTATATCGTCCAGGGCCTATGGAGATTATCCCCGATTATATCAAAGCCAAGCATGGGAAAACTCCCGTGCACTACGCTCATCCCGATTTAGAAGCAATTTTGCAAGAGACGCACGGCTTTATTATTTATCAGGAGCAAATCATGCAAATTTCTTCTAAAATGGCAGGCTTTACTCTAGGTGAGGCTGATATTTTACGGCGGGCCGTAGGGAAAAAGAAACGTGAGCTATTGATGGAACAACGTGAGAAATTTGTGGCAGGCAGCATTGCCCAAGGATATGAGGAGCAGCTTGCCAATGAGGTTTATGATTTGATTGTTAAATTTGCCGATTACGGTTTTAATAAAGCCCATTCAGTAGCGTATGCGATTATTGCCTATCAAATGGCGTATTTAAAAGCGAATCATTCACTAGCTTTTATGGCCTCATTACTATCCATGTCGATTGGCAGCCAAGGGAAGATTGCGGAATATGTAGAAGAAGCAAAGCGCTTGCGACTAACAGTGCTTCCTCCTTGCGTAAATGCCAGTGAAGCATTATTTAGCGTTGAGCCAGATAAGCAGGCGATTCGCTTCGGACTGGCTGCTGTCAAGAATGTAGGATATGGTGCAATCGAGTCAATTGTCAAAGAACGGATAAAAGCTCCGTTTTCAGATCTGATTGATTTTTGTTCAAGAGTAGACAGTCGATTGGTTAACCGCCGTGTGATTGAGTCTTTGATTATTTGTGGCGCACTGGATTCATTGCCAGGTCATAGAGCTCAGCTTTTATTGATGCTTGATGAAGCCATGGAGAAGGGTGGTACACGTCGAAAAGACAAAGAAGCTGCTCAGTTAAATTTGTTTGCATTTACAAGTGAAGCCGGCTCTGATAATAAAGGGAATCAACCAGAACCAGAAAAGATAGAATATCCAGAGGTTCCTCCCTTCTCGCATATACAGAGCTTAAAAGAGGAAAAAGAGCTATTAGGTGTCTATCTGTCCGGTCATCCACTCGATCCCTATTCTTATTTAACACAGCATAAAGAAGTAACCATGATCCCTGGTATGGATGACTTACCGCATCAGCATGTAGTAAAAATTGTAGGGATGATAACAGAGGCTAAGCGAATTCAAACAAAAAAAGGCGACCCGATGGCATTTCTACAGGTAGAAGATAAAACGGCTCAAGTAGAGGTAGTTGTTTTTCCGAAAATATTTCAAACGGCCCAAACCTTTTTATATAAAGAGGCGATCATTGTGATTGAAGGACGTATAGATCGTCAGGGAGATACGCCTAAATTGATCGCTAACAGGATCTGGGACGGAAAAGCATTGCCTAAGCCACAGATGGAAAGCGTATTATTTATTAAAATCTCTCCAGAGCATGAAAGAGGCGATACCCTGGTTCGGTTAAAAGAATTGTTTACCAAGCACAGTGGAATGACCCCAGTTCTGCTTTATTACGAGCAGAAAAAACAAATTTTACGCCTGCCAAACGAATATCGAGTGGAAGCAAATATCGAAATACTTGAGAAAATGAAAGAAATAGTGGGAGATGAGTGTGTAATTCAGAAAGAATTACCCATAAACGGGGGAGGATGAACGAAGTCCTCCCTTTTTTGCGCTTTATAGCAGGTTTACAGTTGGAAATGATTTGATATAATGAACAGTAACGGCGTTTGAGTGGTCTGACCACTTCGACATACAACAATATGGGTAATTTACTCAGGCGAGAATGGAGTGATTTAGGTGTCGAATTTAAGAGAAGAAGCTCTTGAACTTCACAGAGTACATCAAGGAAAGCTAGAAGCAGTTACGAAGGTGCCAGTGCGCGATGCACATGATTTAAGCCTAGCATACTCGCCTGGTGTAGCCGAACCTTGCAAAGAGATTTTTAATGATCCTAGCAAAGTGTACGAATATACCATGAAAGGTAATTTGGTAGCTGTAGTTAGTGACGGAACGGCCGTGCTGGGACTTGGTAATATCGGTCCAGAAGCTGCAATGCCTGTTATGGAAGGAAAAGCGGTATTATTTAAATCGTTTGCTGGAGTAGATGCATTCCCGATCTGCTTAAATACAACGGACAAAGAGAAGATTATTGAAACAGTAAAGCTTCTAGAGCCAACTTTTGGAGGCGTAAACCTAGAAGATATCGCAGCACCTGCATGCTTTGAAATCGAGGAACGTCTGAAAAAAGAAACCAACATTCCAATTTTCCACGATGACCAGCACGGAACAGCCATTGTAACTGCTGCGGGTCTCATCAATGCTTTAAAATTAGTGAATAAAAAAATAGAAGATATCCGTGTAGTTGCCAACGGTGCTGGAGCCGCTGGTATTGCAATTATTAAACTTTTACTTAGCATGGGTGTAAAAGAAGTAATTATGTGCGATACAAAAGGAATTGTGTATGAAGGTCGCCAATTTGGTATGAATCCAGTGAAAGAAGAAATTGCCTTACTAACAAACCGTGACAAAATCGAAGGCGAGCTAGCAGATGCAATGGTTGGGGCTGACGTATTCATTGGTGTTTCCGCAGCAGGAGCTGTTACCCCTGAGATGGTTAAATCTATGAATCGTGATGCGATTATTTTTGCAATGGCTAATCCTACACCTGAGATTATGCCGGATGAGGCTAAAAAGGCAGGAGCGGCAGTAGTAGGAACAGGACGCTCCGATTTCCCGAATCAGGTTAATAATGTACTAGCATTCCCAGGCATTTTCCGCGGTGCGCTGGATACAAGAGCGACTCAAATCAATGAAGAAATGAAATTAGCGGCGGTACATGCTATCGCTGATCTAATCGAGGGAGATCAGCTACACGCTGATTTTGTTATCCCAGCTCCGTTTGATCCTCGTGTTGCTGCGAATGTAGCAGCCGCGGTTGCTAAAGCTGCGATGGATAGCGGTGTAGCTCGGATTAATGTTGATTTAGAAGAAATAAAAGCTAAAACCGTAAAACTTTCTGCTTTCTCAGATCAATAATAGGAAGTAGCCGTATAAGAGAAGGCGATAGCAATCGCCTTCTCCTGATTTTTAGCCGAAGGAGTGGAGTACGATGACAGACTCCTCCACCAATCGGAAAGTGTATGAAGGAATTCTCATGCAATTGAACGAAATCATTGCAGAAGAGAATTTACGTCCTGGGGATAAGCTCCCCTCAGAGCGAGAGCTTTCCGAGCGATTAAGTGTTGGGCGTTCCTCTGTACGTGAGGCGCTACGAGCTTTAGAGCTGTTGGGTCTAATAGAGACAAGACGTGGGGAAGGCACTTTTTTAAAGCATTATCGGCATAACCGGTTGATTGATTTATTAGGCTCTTACATTCTACGTGATGCAAAAACCAAAAAAGATCTCGTAGAAATGCGTAAGATTCTAGAACTGGATGCTGTACGTCTTGCGTGCACCCGAGCAGGGACTAGGCACTTTGAGGAAATGGAGCGCATTTTGGATTCTGCTTGGGATAAGTTGGAGCGAGGAGAGATTCCTTGGGAAGAAGATTACTTATTTCATCGGGTCATATGCAGATCGAGCCGCAATTCTGTCTTACACCGGATATGGGCTCCGCTCGTGGAATATAGTGGCGGGATTCGCAAAGACTCATTAGCACGTGAAGGAAGAGCGCGTATTGCTCATCAGGAACATGTGCAAGTTATGGAGGCAATTCGCGAAGGTAACGCAGTAAAGGCGATGGAATATATGAAGGTACATCTTGACAACAGCATGTTATAAATTGCAGGTGCTGTAGGGGCTGTGATATGATGAGGCACAGATTGTCAGATTTACAGCAGTAAGGAGGATTATCATGTGGACCGTCATCTACATCGCTCCTAGCGCCAAGATTGCCGAACGTATTCAACACCGTTTAACAAGTGAAGGATTTCTGGTGAAGGTTCGTGAGGCTAAAGTATCCAAGCAATATGAGATACTGGTGCCAGAAGGCGAACTGTCCGAAGTGCAAGAGGTTCTCGGCACGGTTCTTCACTGAAACAAATGTGAGGTGATAGTGTGCTCAAAGATCTTTTTGGGAAAAAGCGCAAATTTGCGACTGTACCAAGCGTGTCAATGACGCAAGAAGTTCCGACTGTTGAACCTAAAGAGGTTCCAGAAGGTCTTATGAATAAATGTTCTCATTGTGGAACCATTCATTATTCCAAGGATTTGGAGAAGAATTTAAGAGTCTGCAAAGGCTGTCAGCATCATTTTCCTTTATCTTCTCCAGAGCGCGTACAATCGCTACTGGATAATGGTAGCTTTACGGAAGAATTTGATGCTAATTTAATTTCAGATAACCCTCTTAATTTTCCGGGTTATGAAGATAAATTAGAACAAGATCGTACCAAAACAAATTTGAACGAAGCGGTTATTACGGGCGAGGGTCTGCTTCAGGGGATGCCTGTTGTGTTAGGTGTCATGGATTCACGTTTTCGGATGGGAAGCATGGGCGCAGTTGTTGGTGAAAAAATTACACGGGCAATTGAACGCGCTATTGAGCGCAAGCTGCCGTTTATCCTGTTCTCTGCTTCTGGTGGAGCACGTATGCAGGAAGGAATGATCAGCTTGATGCAGATGGCAAAAACCAGCGCTGCATTGGCTCAAATGGCAAATGAACGCTTGTTGTTTATCTCCGTATTAACTCATCCGACTACCGGTGGTGTATCTGCCAGCTTTGCCTCGCTTGGCGATATTAATATTGCCGAACCAGGTGCTCAGATTGGGTTTGCTGGTCGTCGTATCATTGAACAAACGATTCGTCAGGAGCTTCCAAAGGATTTCCAAACTGCGGAGTTTCTATTAAAGCATGGGCAGCTTGATATGGTAGTGCATCGCAAAGATATGCGAGATACTTTAGGTACATTGGTCGCTTTGCACACACATAGGGAGGGAGAATAATGGCAACAGATCTCTCATTTGAAAAACCATTAGTAGAGCTGCACGATAAAATTAAAGAACTACGTAAGTTTACAGAAGAAAAAGGAATTGATTTTACAGATGAAGTAAAGCGCCTAGAGGAAAAAGCGAAGGATTTGGCCGAGCAAATTTATGGGAATTTAACCCCGTGGCAACGCGTGCAGATTTCTCGTCATCCAGAGCGTCCCACTACGTTTGATTATATCAAGCATATCTTTACTGATTTTATGGAATTACATGGGGATCGTTCCTACGGAGATGATTTGGCGATTGTTGGTGGTATTGCACGCCTAGAAGGCCGACCTGTCACTGTTATCGGTCATCAAAAGGGGAAAGATACCAAAGAAAATATTAGCCGTAATTTTGGTATGGCTCATCCAGAGGGTTATCGTAAAGCGTTGCGATTAATGAAGCAGGCTGAGAAATTTGGTCGACCGATCATTACGTTTATTAATACGCAAGGGGCTTATCCAGGTAAAGCAGCAGAGGAGCGCGGACAGAGCGAAGCGATTGCTCGAAATTTGCTTGAGATGGCTAATTTCACGGTGCCCATTATTTGCGTGGTCATCGGAGAAGGTGGTAGTGGAGGAGCTTTAGGCATTAGTGTCGGTAACCATATCTATATGCTTGAGAACTCCGTTTATTCGGTTATCTCTCCAGAGGGAGCTGCGGCTCTTTTATGGAAAGATTCTAGTCTCGCTATGCGGGCAGCCGAAACCATGAAAATTTCTGCCCCAGATTTATTAGAATTAGGTATCATCGATCAAATCATTCCAGAACCATTTGGTGGGGCACATCGTGATTTAATCCAACAAGCAGGTTTTATTAAACAGTCGTTGCTTAATGGTTTAGCTGAGCTGGAAAAACTGTCCCCTAAAGAATTAGTACAGCATCGTTATAACAAATTTAAACAAATTGGCACATTTACTTCCCTTTCATAAAAAAGGGGAGTTTTTTGCTTTTTTAGACGCTAAAAATCTGTTAGAATCAGTATTCGGAAGACGATCTTGGCAAAAAAAGAAAAACTAACAAAAAGTATGACACAAATTCCAAAATGGAGTGGCTAAAACCGGAAGTTTGTTGTATAACAGCCTATCAATATACGCCATTTATACATACTGCGTGACTAATTTACCGAATTGGTATAACACCATCTTGTTTTCCTAATTATTGGGTGAATATTTGTGGTTTCGATTGTATGAATTTGGTGTTTGTTGACTGTTGGCAAGCATTTTGTTAACAAAATTTTCCCCAGGTTTCTCATTTTCGTTACCAATAGAAAATGATGCAGAGAGCCATCCTAAGGAAAGGAGAAAATGAAGAGGTGAGTACGATGAAAAAAATTGCTGTTTTAACTAGTGGTGGCGATGCTCCAGGTATGAACGCGGCTGTCCGTGCTGCGGTACGTCGAGCTATTTACAAGGGCGTTCAGATTTTTGGAGTTTACAATGGATATAATGGTCTTATTAGCGGTAACATCAAGGAATTAACCCTTGGTTCTGTAGGTGACATTATTCATCGTGGTGGTACAATGCTTTTCACAGCTCGTAGCGACGAGTTCAGAACGGAAGAAGGACGAGCAAAAGCGGTTGAGCAATTAAAGAAACACGGAATTGAAGGTCTAATTGTTGTCGGCGGTGACGGTTCGTTCCGCGGTGCGCAAAAACTAACGCAGCTTGGCTTCCCAACAATTGGTGTTCCGGGTACTATTGATAATGACATCCCATGCACTGACTTTACAATTGGCTTTGACACAGCATTAAACACTGTAGTAGAATGCATTGACAAAATCCGCGATACAGCTACTTCACATGAGCGTACGTACATTGTTGAGGTTATGGGGCGCGATGCAGGCGACTTGGCTCTGTGGGCTGGTTTAGCTGCTGGAGCAGAATCCATCATCATCCCTGAGGCAGATACGGATATGAAGGATATTCTGGAGCGACTACGTTCAGGACATCGCCGCGGTAAAAAGCATTCCATCATTATTGTGGCAGAAGGGGTAGGCCAAGCTTCTCAGTTCGCAGATGTCATCAAGGCAGAAACAGGCTGGGAGACTCGTGTCACTGTTCTAGGACATATTCAACGGGGTGGTTCTCCAACTGCTTTCGACCGTATGTTAGCAAGTCGTTTAGGTGCAGCTGCTGTAGATTTGCTGCTTGATGGCAAAGCGGATCGCATGGTTGGAATTAAGAACAATAACATCGTAGACGTTGACATTGATGAAGCGCTTGATCAAAAACATCAACTAGACTTGTCAATTTACCAATTAGCGCGTTCTCTATCCATTTAATTGGTAACTTTTCAAGAAGCATAACAATTTCAGTGGCGTTCTCATGCATCTAGTTAGGTAATGAACGCCCTGTTCTTTTGCAAAACAAGAATTACTAAGCAATTTTTGGAGGGATTATTTTGTTACGCAAGGCAAAAATCGTATGTACTATTGGACCGGCATCCGAATCGGTGGAAACACTAAAAAAACTAATTAACGCGGGTATGAATGTAGCCCGTTTAAACTTTTCTCACGGTGATTTTGAAGAGCATGGCGCTCGTATCAGAAATATTCGTCAGGCAGCAAAAGAAACAGGTAAATTGGTAGCTATCCTACTAGATACGAAAGGACCTGAAATCCGTACAGGAAGCATGTCTGTAGACGCTGTAGAGCTAGTAGAGGGCAACACCTTCACTTTAACAACTCAAGAGATGGCTGGAACAGCTGAGCGTGTATCAATCACATATCCTGACCTGCCTAACGATGTAAAAGTAGGTAGCCAAATTCTAATCGATGATGGTCTAATCGGCTTGGAAGTTACAAAAATTGAAGGTACGGAAATCGTTTGTGTTATCAAAAACGGCGGTACTCTAAAAAGCAAAAAAGGTGTAAACGTTCCTGGAGTTTCTATCAACCTGCCAGGCATCACTGAGAAGGATGCTGCAGATATCAAGTTTGGTATCGAGCAAGGCGTTGACTTTATCGCTGCTTCCTTTGTGCGCAAGGGCTCAGACGTATTGGAAATCCGTGAAATCCTAGATAAGCATGGAGCAAAAATTGACATCATCTCCAAGATTGAAAACCAAGAGGGTGTTGACAACATCGATGAAATTTTGGCAGTATCCGATGGTTTAATGGTAGCTCGTGGAGACCTTGGTGTAGAAATTCCTGTTGAGGAAGTTCCTGTTTGCCAAAAAATGATGATCCAAAAATGTAACCTGCTAGGTAAACCAGTTATTACAGCAACACAAATGCTGGATTCCATGCAACGCAACCCACGTCCAACTCGTGCAGAAGCAAGTGACGTAGCGAACGCGATTTATGACGGCACAGACGCTATCATGCTTTCTGGTGAAACAGCAGCAGGTAAATATCCAGTAGAATCGGTTCAAACCATGAACAGCATCGCTCTACGTGCAGAGCAAAGCTTGAACTATCGTGAAGTAATGAAGGCTCATGCAACTTGCAACCGTGTAACAGTAACAGACGCAATTTCTCAAGCAGTAGTAAAATCCGCTCTTGATCTAAATGCAGCAGCAGTTATCTCCTCTACAGAAAGTGGACATACAGCTCGTCTTGTTTCTAAATACCGTCCAAAAGCACCAATTATCGCAGTAACTCCACATCAAGGTGTTGCTCGTCGTCTTTCCCTAATGTATGGAGTGTACCCAGTTGTAACGAAGCAAGCAGAAACAACAGATGAAATGTTTGACATCGCTGTACGTGAAGCTTTGACAACAGGTATGGTTAAATACGGTGATTTGGTTGTAATTACAGCGGGTGTTCCGGTTCGTGAAACAGGTACAACCAACCTATTGAAAATCCATGTAATTGGCGATGTGCTTGCTAAAGGACAAGGTATTGGGCAAGCAGTAGTGACTGGTAATGTTGTCGTTGCTCGCACAGCAGAAGAGGCAATGAACAAAGTACAAGAAGGCTCCATCTTGGTATGTCTAGGCACTGATTCTGATATGATTCCTGCATTTGAACGTGCGGCAGCAGTTATCACTGAAGAAGGCGGACTTACTTCTCATGCAGCTATTGTCGGCTTGAACCTAAATACACCTGTTGTAATCGGTGTAAACAATGCTACAGCTATCTTTAAGGATGGCATGGAAGTAACTGTTGATTCAGAACGCGGTAAAATCTTTACTGGTATGGCTCCTGTACTGTAAGGGGCGTTCGTTTCTAGAAAGAAAAGGACTATCGAGATTATTCGATGGTCCTTTTTGTGCTACTATATGAGAGAAGGCTTTACGAAGTTAGGAGGCTATAATGAAATGAATCCAGCTTTTTATCATACCTATCAGCTTCGGGTTCGCTACAGCGAAACAGATCAAATGCAAATCGTATATCATGCAAACTATCTAACATGGTTTGAACTTGGACGAACTGAATATATTAGAGAAGTAGCTGGAATATCATATAAAGGGGTAGAGGAGAAAGGCGTACTATTGCCAGTAACCAACGCAACCTTATCTTTTCATTCACCAGCACGCTATGATGATAAGATTGAAATCCGCACGTTTATTGAGCATGTAACGCCCATCCGTATGAACTTTGGTTATGAGATTTATCGGGTCAATGACAATAAATTATTAGTGTCAGGGAAGACAGAGCATGTTTTTACGAATCCACAAATAAAACCAATCCGTCTTCCTAAAGTGTTTCCAGAGCTGTATTCCTGTTTACAAGCTGAGTATGAAAAATATCTCGGGTAAAGAATTGGTTTGATTAATCGGCAGAGGAAGTGATATGCCCATGTGGTTACGAATTTTGTTTGTGCTTTTTTTAATCATACCGATTTTGGAAATTTGGGGAGTTATTGCAGTAGGAAAAGTGATTGGAGGACCTTGGACGATCCTGTTGGTCATTTTAACATCAGTGGTAGGGGCATATCTTGCTAAAAATCAGGGAACTCAGACCTTAAAATTATTACAGCTACAGCTATCTCGAGGGCAAATGCCGACTGACGCACTGTTGGATGGCTTGTTTATTCTATTTGGCGGTTTTTTACTTGTGTTTCCTGGATTTTTCACTGATATCATTGGTATTATCTTTTTAATACCATATACGAGAATGATATTGCGCTATTTCTTAAAAGCATGGATTATGTCGATGATTGCTTCTGGGAAAATGATCAAGTTTATTCATTTTAGAAGATAATAAAAGAGGGGCTTGCGACCTGATGGGAGCGGGCCTCTTTTTTGTTGAACAGGAGATGGTGTGTGGGGTAACCAAGAGTATCTGAAAAGCCAGGAGGCTACTTATTGTGCCGTTGAACATATGAAAAAGGCGCCAAGTCCAAATGCTGTGGCGCCTTTAACTCAGGGAAGCTGTAATACAATCGTATTACGAATTACGCTAGTTACAATTTCCCTTTTATGATATACATCCATAAATCTTCAAAGATTTTCGCCTTGACTAAAGCGTTGATAATCACTAAACTAACCGGTCCAATAATCAAGCCTAGCACACCGAACAATTCTAAGCCCGCAAATAGGGCTACCAATGTGAGCAAGGGGTCTAGTCCCACATTTTCAGCAACAATCTTTGGCTCGATAATCTGACGGAAGATCACAACGATGCCATACAAGACAGAAAGACCTACTACAAGCCCGTATTGCCCTTTAAAGAACAAGAAAATGATCCATGGTACAAAGACTGTACCTGTGCCCAAATATGGTAGCAAATCGACCAGACCGGTTAATAACCCTATCGTAATCGCATACTCCACACGTAAAAGCAAAAGACCAATAATGACAATGGCTGCGGTAATTGAAATAAGAGTAAGCTGCGCTTTTAAAAACCCTACCAATGCGGAACGCAAGTCTAAGACGATTTGATCCATTCGATGATTAACACCAGTGGGTAAAATCTTGTGCATGCGTGATTTCCACAGGTAAAAATCCTTACTCAAGAAAAATGCACCTAACAAGGAGATGACAAATACCGTACCTAAGCTTGGCAGTGACAAAAGGAAGGCATTGATGCCAGATAAAGCTCCCACGATAATAGTTTGAAAGCTATTGCTAATCGTGTGCAGTGCTTCTTTTACGTTAGAATCAATAGTAGTCTGAGAGTTTATATCCAGTTGTGTATAGAAAAACTGGAACCGATGATATAAATTAGCGATAAAATCATGGGCTAAAAAATTTTGGATATATCCAGTAAACTCTACGGAAAGTCTAGGGAGTAACTTGACCAAATTTCCGATTTCATTTACGGTCGTATTGATCACCAATGTAATGACCCCAGTGACAATAAGCAGCAAAAGCAGCAAAACTACTGTTACGGACAGCCAGCGGGGAAAGCGAAGCCGTTCCGTTAAATTAGTGACTGGGCGGTTTACAATTATCGCAATGATTAAAGAGATAATAAATGGGTAAATAAGAGGAGTGATCTTGATGACTGCAAAATACAAGGCCACGATGCAAAGAATCACCCATAAAAAACGAATGCCTTGAAAAAGGCGCGTTAGCCAAGTTTCCGGGGTCAGTGTAGTTCCCTCCTGATCTATCAATTCATTAAACTTTCACTTTTTCTGTCACGTATTATTATGCAGGAAGAGGTACATTTTACGCAAGTTTTAAGACATTTTGAGCCTAAAGTATAACTGTTTGAATTTTTATCATTCACAAAATCGTCAATATCTTTTATAATTGGTGTCGAAATCATGTTTTGTTGTTTTACTCTTTCTTTTCTAGTTTACCCGTTATATATCTTATGTCTTACTTTCCTGCCTTTTACTTTATGCAAAAAGAAAATTCTTTTTTTTCGATTTTTTCGCAAAAGAATAGGGGGAGAAGATTTATCAAGAAAAATAGCATTTAAACCTATACAGAAAAGGAGAGACGCATATGACAGCTACTAAAGGTTTAGAAGGTGTTGTTGCTGCTCAATCGGCAGTCTGTTCAATCATTGATGGCGTGTTGTGCTATAGAGGTATTAATGTTGATGAATTAGCTGAAAACGCTACCTTTGAAGAAGTGGTATATCTACTTTGGCATGGAGCCCTACCGAAGCGCGATCAGCTGGAAGCCTTCCAGAAGGAATTAGGAGCAAACGCCCAAATCCCTCAAGAGCTTATTGAAAGCATTCGTAATTTTCCCGAAGGCGTTCACTCTATGGCGGCATTGCGCACAGCTGTCTCTTCGCTAGCGCTCTACGACAAAGAGGCACAGGAAATGTCAAAGGAAGCAAATTATCGCAAGTCAATCCGACTAACCGCTCAGACGCCCACTATCGTTGCGGCATATGACCGTCTTCGTAAGGGATTGGAACCAATTGCACCTAGAGAGGAGTATTCCGTTGCTAAAAATTTCCTGTACATGCTAAGCGGAGAAGAACCATCTGATACGGCAGTAAAAGCATTTGATACGGCATTAATTTTACATGCCGACCATGAATTTAATGCTTCTACATTTTCAGCACGCGTGACAGTTGCTACCCTAACAGACATTTATTCTGGTGTGGTATCAGCGATTGGAACCTTGAAAGGCCCATTACATGGAGGAGCTAATGAAGCTGTTGCCACTATGCTAGAAAAAATCGGATCTGTAAACAGAGTCGTTCCTTTTATTCGTCAGGCTTTGGATAATAAGGAAAAAATCATGGGCTTTGGTCATCGTGTTTATAAAGATGGCGATCCGCGTGCAAAGTGGTTGCGTCGTATGTCTAAAGAATTGACTGAACAACAAGGCAAAACAGAATTGTACGAAATGTCAGTGAAGATTGAAGAGATGGTTACAGGTGAAAAAGGATTAAAGCCTAACGTAGACTTCTATTCTGCTTCGGTTTACGTATCACTTGGTTTAGCTATTGACTTATTTACTCCTATTTTTGCGATCAGCCGTATGTCTGGCTGGACGGCTCACATCATGGAGCAATATGAAAATAATCGCTTAATTCGCCCGCGTGCAGACTATATTGGGCCAGTAAATCAACACTTTATACCGATTGATCAAAGATAGTTCACTTGCAATGAAAATTCTGGAACTGCCAATCGTGTGAGATTTGGTGGTTCTAGGCATGTCCTTTGGCAGGATTTTCATGTATTATAAAAAGAGATCAGATTATAAAAACATGGAGGGGTTCCTTTGTTTAAAAATCTTTCTGCACCAACACATGGAGAAAAAATCACCGTAGATAATGGCAAAATGGTTGTACCTAACAATCCAATCATTCCTTTTATTGAAGGGGACGGAACTGGACCTGATATTTGGAATGCATCTGTTCGCGTTTTAGATGCAGTGGTAGAAAAAGCATATAAAGGCGAGAAAAAAATCGCGTGGTTTGAAGTATTTGCTGGTGAAAAAGCATTTAATCAATATGGTGAGTGGCTGCCTGAAGATACATTAACAGCAATTCGTGAATATCTGATCGCAATTAAAGGACCTTTAACAACTCCAGTTGGAGGTGGAATTCGATCTATCAACGTGGCATTGCGTCAAGAGCTTGATCTGTATGCTTGCGTACGCCCTGTTCAATACTTCGATGGAGTACCATCTCCTGTTAAACACCCAGAGCTTACTGACATGGTGATCTTCCGTGAAAATACTGAAGACATCTATGCTGGTGTCGAATGGGCTGAGGGGTCCGATGAAGTTAAAAAAGTTATTCAATTCTTACAAAGCGAAATGGGCGTAAAGAAAATTCGCTTCCCAGAATCTTCTGGTATTGGCATTAAGCCTGTTTCCAAAGACGGTACAGAACGTTTAGTTCGCGCTGCAATTGAGTATGCTTTAGAAAACAACCGTAAATCTGTAACCCTTGTTCACAAAGGCAATATTATGAAATTTACCGAAGGCGCATTCAAAAACTGGGGTTATGAAGTTGCTGAAGCGGAATATGGTGATAAAGTATTTACATGGGCACAGTACGACCGTTTAAAAGCGGAAGGAAAAGATGCCGATCAAGCTCAAAAAGAAGCAGAAGCAGCAGGCAAGCTAATCGTAAAAGATGTGATTGCAGACGCTTTCTTGCAACAAATCTTGACTCGTCCAGCAGAATATGATGTAGTAGCTACATTGAACCTAAATGGTGACTACATTTCCGACGCACTGGCTGCACAAGTTGGAGGCATTGGTATCGCCCCTGGTGCCAACATCAACTATTTGACAGGTCATGCTATTTTTGAAGCAACCCATGGTACAGCTCCAAAATATGCTGGTCTTGATAAAGTAAATCCATCTTCTGTAATCCTGTCTGGTGAAATGATGCTTCGTCATTTAGGTTGGAATGAAGCAGCTGATCTGTTGATAGCAGCAATGGAAAAAACAATTTCATCTAAAGAAGTTACGTATGATTTTGCCCGTCTGATGGATGGTGCAAAAGAACTGAAAACATCTGAATTTGCAGATGCCTTAATCAAAAATCTTTAGGAATCGAAAACTTGAGGAGGTCTATTACATGTCTTTTCAACGCAAAAAAATCGCAGTCATCGGTAGTGGTTTCACAGGTGCAACAACAGCTTTTATCCTAGCTCAAAAGGAATTGGGTGATGTTGTTCTTGTTGATATCCCTCAATTAGAGAATCCTACAAAAGGAAAAGCATTAGACATGATGGAATCTTCCCCTGTACTAGGCTTTGATTCAAAAATCACAGGTACTGCTAACTATGCGGATATCCAAGGTGCTGATATGGTTATCATTACTGCTGGTATCGCTCGTAAACCTGGTATGTCCCGTGATGACTTGGTAAATACGAATGCTGGTATCATGAAATCAGTAGCAGAAAACGTAAAAATCTATGCTCCAAACTCAACTGTTATCATATTGTCTAACCCAGTTGATGCAATGACTTACACATTCTACAAAGCATCTGGTTTCCCTAAAGAGCGTGTTATTGGTCAATCAGGTGTCCTAGATACAGCTCGTTTCCGTACATTCGTTGCTGAAGAATTGAACGTATCTGTAGAAGACGTAACAGGCTTCGTACTAGGTGGACACGGTGATGACATGGTTCCACTTGTTCGTTATTCCTATGCTGGTGGTATCCCACTAGAAACATTAATTCCAAAAGATCGTCTTGATGCAATCGTGGAACGCACCCGTAAAGGTGGCGGTGAAATTGTTAGCTTGTTAGGCAATGGTTCCGCTTACTATGCACCGGCTGCTTCTATTGTTCAAATGGCAGAAGCAATCCTAAAAGACAAAAAACGCATTCTTCCATCTATTGCTTTATTGCAAGGCGAATATGGTTACCAAGATCTATACCTAGGTGTACCAACCCTGCTTGGTAAAGATGGTATCGAAAAAATCTATGAACTAGAATTGACAGAAGACGAAAAAGCAGCTTTGGAAAAATCCGCTGACGCTGTTCGCAATGTCATGAAAGTTCTTCAATAGAAAAAAGTATGACTAAAAAGGAGAGCCATCGTTGCTCTCCTTTTTGTTTGTAACCGCTATCTATCCCACCACTGCGCCATCCATAAATCCTTACAGGAAGAAAACCAAATCTTTACAAGAAAATTACTTGCACCGCTAAATGTCATCTGTCAGACTGAGATTACAAGCCTAGAATACAAAGCATAAAGGCAATACTACAGAAGAGATAAGTTGAGAATTACATATAGGGGGAAGCATAAGTGACGAAGATTTTGGTAGTAGAAGATGAGGTATCTATTTCTAAATTGATTCAATTTAATTTGGAAAAGGCGGGCTATGAGGTAATTACCGCTTTTGACGGCAAACAGGCGTTAACAATGGCGCGTGAAGAGAAGCCAGATTTTATCATCTTAGACCTAATGCTTCCATATATGGATGGTCTAGATGTCTGCAAAACACTTCGTCAGGAACGAATCAATACTCCTATCCTTATCTTGACGGCAAAAGAGGATGAGCTGGACAAAATTTTAGGGCTCGAATTGGGAGCAGATGATTATATTACAAAGCCCTTTAGCCCTAGAGAAGTTGTCGCACGAGTCAAAGCTATTTTGCGCCGTTTTAATGCTAAGCCAGAACCAGATCAGGAAAAAGAAGAAGAGCGTCAGTACTCATTTGGAGAAATCGTGATCTATCCAGAAAAATATGAGGTCTTCCTCCGTGATGAGAAGGTGGAGCTGACTCCGAAAGAATTTGAGTTGCTTCAATACCTTGCAAGTAATGTTGGACGTGTTTTAACACGTGACCAATTGCTTAATGCAGTATGGAATTATGATTTTGTAGGTGATTCTCGAATTGTAGATGTACATGTCAGCCATTTGCGAGAAAAGTTGGAGCAGGATACCAAAAACCCACGCTATATTAAAACGGTGCGTGGTCTCGGCTATAAATTAGAAGGCTAGGTCAGGGAGGGTACAGTGAATCGATTTCGCCTGAAGCTTACCTTTACAATACTAAGCTTAATTTCGCTTGTTCTTATTGTAATCGGGATATTTATTGGGAAAGTTATGGAGCGATCCTATCTACAGATGCAATATGATCTTTTAAGAAAAGAAGCCTTATTTATCTCTGAAACGATCATTGATCCAAAAATATTAACTCAGCAGGAGCGTTTAGAAGCCCAAATTCAGCACTTTACTGAATCTATGGAGGTGCGTATTACTGTTGTTGATCCTTTGGGAGTAGTAATGGCTGATACCTCAGGTGTAGACCAAAAGCTGAAAAATCATGCTCATCGGCCAGAGATCGAAGCGGCCCTCAGGGGTCAGGTAGGAATCGCTCATCGGGAAAGTGATACTCTACATCAGCAGATGATCTATGTGGCTGTGCCATTGAAGGATAATAGGACAGGACAAGTCGTTGGGGCGGTTCGTTCCGCTATGTCCATGCAGACCATTACTCAATCTGTTCATCAGATGTGGTTTAGTTTGGTCATGGGACTTGTAATTACTTTGATTATCGGTAGCATTGTCAGTTCACGCATCTCCCATGGCATTACAAAGCCAATTGAAGAGATTATTCGGGTAGCAAGAAATATTACGCAGCGTCAGTACGAGAGTCGCGTCAAAATTAAGCCTCGCGATGAACTAGGTCAATTAGCAACAGCGATTAATTTTATGGCGTCTAGTTTGGAACAACAGATGTATCAAATATCGGAGAATCAGCAACGCTTAACAGGAGTGCTGGCGACGATGCCTAGTGGCGTGATTTTAATCGCCGAGAATGGGCGAATTGAGCTTATAAATAATGCGGTTGAAAAAATGTTGAACATATCCAGTTCTGAATTAGTAGGGAAATTACATTTTGAAGCAGGTCATAATTACGGCTTTAGTAAGCATATTGATGATGTCATGCGCACGGGGGAACGCAAACGGGATGAAATTCATATTTTTTATCCAACAGAGCGGATGATCTATGCGGACTTTTCTCCTTATGTGAACTACCGTGGTGAAATTAAAGGTGTTCTGGCAGTGCTAAATGACATTACAGATATCCGCCGATTAGAAAAGATGCGCAGTGATTTCGTCGCGAATGTTTCCCATGAACTACGCACACCTATTACCTCTATTAAAGGCTTCACGGAAACCTTATTAGACGGAGCACTTAAGGATGAAGAGATTAGCAGGCACTTTTTGCAAATTATTTATGACGAGAGTGAACGTCTTTTTCGATTAATTAGTGACATTTTAGATTTATCTAAAATTGAGCAAAAACGAATAACACTGACTTACACTGAGGTAGAGATGCACCGGCTCATAGAAGAAACAGCAGTCTTGCTTCGAGAACAACTGCAGCGAAAAGAGCTTAAGCTCATTTTGCCTGCCGATCAAGGAATTATGCTGCGCGCTGATAAGGATTGCTTGCAGCAGATTTTGCTTAACCTGCTGGCAAATGCGATAGCTTATACACCAGAGGGCGGGAACATCACGATTGAACTGAGAAGGGATGAGGATTATCTTTACCTGGATGTTGCAGATACGGGCATAGGGATTCCAGAGGATGATCTTGGACGGATTTTTGAGCGGTTCTATCGTGTTGATAAAGCTCGATCACGTGATTCTGGTGGGACTGGTTTAGGCTTAGCTATTGTGAAGCACATATGTGAGTCTTTACATGGATCAATTACTGTAAGAAGTACGGAGGGTGTTGGCTCTGTGTTTTCGGTTATCTTACCCTTGGACAATCCAATCTCATAATTAATGGAATGAAATAGAGTGCCAAACCGCCATTAGAGCTGTAGCACTCTATTTTTACTGTAAAGATTTCCTGTACGAAAAAAGATTTCCTAAGCATTAGTCATCGAGTGAAATAATCACCTCTTGTTCATACTACAAAAGGGAGGTGAAGGATTCTGTGATTAGTCTGATGGCAGGCTTGATGCTGGTTTTACAATTACAAGGAAATATACCAGTTGTTCAAAAGATGAAACAGGATGTCGTCTCAATAGACCGAAAAGCATTTACTCTTCCATTTACACATATTCCTATTCTGGATGTTTCTAAACTGGAAGCGTACATGTCAAGGCTTGAGAAGCAGGTATATCGTTCTCCAATAAATGCCAAATGGGATGAACGTGAGAAAATCATCCCAGAAAAACATGGCCAGCGTTTAAATCGTCAAGCCTTTATGGAATTATTTATTTCTTATTTTTATACCAATCAACAAACTCAATTACAAATTCCTACTCTTACGGTTTTACCTAAAGTAGATGCTTCATTATTGAAAGAAGTTTCACAAAAACAGATTGGTGCTTATGTTACTTACTATAATCCTCGCAATAAGAATCGAGCTAGTAATATTGCCCTCTCTAGCAAATCCATCGACAATGTGGTGTTGTTTCCTGGAGAAACGTTTTCTTTTAATCAAACAGTAGGAGAAAGAACCACAAACAAGGGATATTTACCTGCTCCAGTAATTGTTCGGGGAGAATTATCGGAAGGGATTGGCGGGGGAATTTGTCAGGTTTCTTCTACTTTATATAATGCTGTGGACAAGTCGGGTTTAAAAATTTTACAGCGTTATGCCCATAGCCGTAATGTTGCTTATGTACCTCCGGGCAGAGACGCGACGGTTAGCTGGTATGGTCCCGATTTTCGTTTTCAAAATCGCTACGCATACCCAATCCTGATTCGAGCAAGAGCTAGTAATGGCATGGTGGTTGTTCGGATATTTTCTTTCTCAGATTTAGATTATGATCCGCGTGAGGTACCTACCGTTCGTAAGCGATTGCCGGAAGAAACTGACCAGCCATTGGACAATGAAAGTAGTAAATCACAGCCAAAACTGCCATTACACTAAGGAAATGTGCACTCCCTTATAAGGTATAAATTATAACCAAAGTATAATATATATATGAAAAAAGTTGCAATCAACTATAAATATTTCTATCATTATTACTAGGTTTCTACTAGAGACGATACACAAGAATGAGGGAGTGCGATGAGAACATATGGCTAAGCAACACAAAAAAACGACCCTATCTTCGTTTTTACTAAAGTTTATTTTTATTACCATTGGAGCCATTATGATGGCTGTATCACTGGAGCTGTTCCTTGTTCCTAATAAAGTGATTGACGGAGGAATTGCTGGTATCTCCATTATGATGTCCTCCATTACCAATTTACCATTGGGATTATTTCTCTTCTTCTTCAACTTACCGTTTTTGATTATTGGCTTTAAGCAAATCGGTAAAACCTTTGCTATTTCTACTCTGTACGGAATCGCAATCATGTCGTTAACGACTTCCATGCTCCATCATGTACCCGCATTTACGAATGAAAAAATGCTCGCCGTTTTGTTTGGTGGTGTCATTCTTGGGGTGGGTGTAGGTCTAGTTATCCGTTTTGGGGGTACATTAGATGGAACAGAAATCGTTGCGATCCTGCTATCTAGAAAAACTAGAGTTCCTGTTGGGCAGCTTATCATGTTTATCAATTTCTTTATTTTTATCATGGCTGGCTTTGTCTTTGAATGGGATTCTGCTATGTATTCGATTTTTACCTATTATATAGCCTTTAAATTGATTGATATTGTCGTAGAGGGCTTAAATGAATCTAAATCAGTAACGATTATTTCGAAAGAATTCGAAGAAATTTCTGAGGCAATTAATGCGCGTTTGGGACGCAGTACAACTTATGTCTACGCACGAGGTGGATACAGCAAGGAAGAAACACAAATGATCTATTGTGTTGTTACGCGCTTGGAAGTGGCTAAGCTGCGTGCTATTATACACGAGATTGACGACAATGCGTTCATCGCCATTGAGCATGTTTCAGATGTTTCTGGTGGTAATTTTGCCAAAAAAGATATTCATTAGACGAAAAAACAAAAATCCCTTGTCAAAAGCAAGGGATTTTTATTATTCCTACCATAAGAAATGAATCACTCGAGCGACCATATAACCAAGCACGATCGTCCAAATTACTTTTCCCCATCTGGGAAGGTTAGCTATATATTCACCCATTCCTTTAAAAAAACTACGTTGTTTCATTTTGATTCAGTTCCTCCTTTGGCCTGTTAAAGCGGATAAAAAGGAAAATTCCGAACAGAATGATGAAGCCGCCAATCCATTGTGGCAACGTAACGATATCACCAAAAATCAAATAAGCAAGAATGCAGGTGCCAATCGGTTCAAAAAGAATCCCTACGGAAACGGTAGTAGTATTTAGCCATTTAATGACCCAATTCAAAATAGAATGGCCAAGTAAAGTAGGGAAGAAAGCTAAACAGATAAACCATCCCCAGTCCGCGAGCGGATATCCTGTCAGTGCATGACCATAAAATAAACTATGTCCAAGTAGAAAGACAGAACTGATAAGATAGACAACGAAGCTATATGCTGTCGATGATATACCACGACGAAGATACTGTCCAATTAACCAGTATAACGTCACAACAAAGGCTGCAAGCAAGGCTAGTAAATCTCCGTATAGAGCCATTCCTCCTACACGAAAATCTCCCCAACCAATAACAAAGCTACCCATGATCGCAAAAATACCACCAGCCATGGCTAATTTACTCAGGCGTTCCTTAAAGAGAAAATAGCCACCGACAAAGGCAAATAGAGGCTGAAGCGTTACAAGCACCGTAGAGCTGGCAATGGAAGTATAATGAAGCGATTCAAACCAGAGCAGGAAATGAGCGGCTAGAAAGCCTCCAGATAGAATACTTAATAGCCATTGCTTTCTGCTAAATTGAACGATTTCACGCCAAGTACCTTTATTTATAAACAGAAAGGGTATGGTCAGTATAACGGAAAACAACAGGCGATAGGTGGCTATGACTGGTGCTGGCGCCGATGATAGCTTAACAAAGATAGCAGAAGTTGAAATGGCTAAAACAGCTAAAAATAAGGCAAAATAAGGCGGTATGATGGGTCTCTCCATGATTGTAATATCCTCTCAGTCACAACAGTTATCGTTATTGAAAAAATGAAAAAACCAGCTAGACTCACTGGCAGACCATATGTAGTCTGCCCTTATTTTACAAGAGGAGGGTCCAACTCACAACCGTGATGAAACGCTGATGTGAAACGGACTCTTCGTGGTTAAGCGATTGCCCAGTTTCCTTTTTTCTTTTAGGTCTACCTGTGGTAAGATGAAAGGTAATGAATTAACAGAAAGGGGTCGGACGCACATGAGCCATTTTGTGCTGATTGATGGGAATAGTATCGCTAACCGTGCCTTTTATGCGTTGCCGCTACTGTCCACCTCACAGGGACTTCACACGAATGCAGTACTTGGTTTTACGACCATGCTGCTAAAAGTAATCGATGAAATGAAACCGACTCATATTCTAGTTGCTTTTGATGCAGGTAAGGTGGTATTTCGCCACTCTGAATATACAGAGTACAAGGGAGGACGCGCTAAGACGCCCTCTGAGTTATCCGAGCAATTTCCATTAATTCGCGAGCTATTAGACGCGTTTTCGATAAAAAGATTTGAATTAGAAGGCTATGAAGCTGACGATATCATCGGAACGTTAACATTACGAGCTGAAGAGGAACAGATCAAAACGACCGTAATCACCGGGGATAAAGATATGCTGCAACTAGTGTCCCCGTATGTATCTACAGCAATTACGCGAAAAGGGATCAGTGAAATCGAGCTGTATTCGACAGAGGAAATCTTTGAAAAATATGGCTTAAAGCCTGAACAGATCATTGACCTGAAAGGGTTAATGGGGGATAGCTCCGACAATATTCCAGGTGTTCCAGGGGTAGGGGAGAAAACGGCACTTAAATTATTGCACCAATTCGGTTCTGTTGAAGAGGTGCTAGCTAATATCGAGCAGGTGTCTGGCAAAAAGCTACAGGAAAATCTACGCAACAATGTAGAGCAAGCAAAAATGAGTAAATCGCTTGCAACCATTATGCGTGATATACCAGTTGACATGAGTATTGCTGATTCTCAATTTACAGGATACGAGTCTGATAAGCTAATTGAGTTCTTTAAAAAAATGGAATTTAAATCATTACTATCTAAGGTAAAGGGTGGTAATAGCATTGCAGATAGCTATGGCCAGGGCAGTGTAGAAGCGTCTGAAGGCTCTTCAGGGAACACTTCGTTACTAGACAAGCCTTTTACTTATACCGTTGTCGAAGAAGGAAAATTGGCCGATTATGAGCCTCTATTGACCTCTCCCATGAGCTTGGTGGTAGAGATGGATGGAGAGAACTATCATTATGCGCCAATTCTTGGATTTGGTTTAGCTACAGAAGAACAAGCTTTATTCATTCCTTATGAAACGGCTAAAAGCTGGACAGCCTTTACGGATTGGCTACAGGATGCCTCTAAACAAAAATGGGTCTTCGATGGCAAACGTGAAACAGTTGGTCTTTGCTGGCATGAAATGGACATAAAGGGAATTGATTTTGACTTATTCCTTGCATCCTATTTGATTAATGCTAGTGAGAGCAACCCTACTCTATCTGATGCTACTGCCAAATTCTCGTCTGTCAAGGTGGCGTCTGATGAGGATATCTATGGCAAAGGGGCAAAGCGAAGCCTACCGTCGATGGAGCTCATTAGTGAACATGTAGCGCGTAAGGCGCAGGCTTTGTGGCAGAGTGTTCTTCAAGCCAAAGAAGAGCTTACGGCTAACCAATTAACAGAGCTTTACACAAAGATTGAACAGCCACTTAGTCTGGTGCTTGCCGATATGGAAGAGATAGGTGTTCTGATCAATCAGGAGCAGCTTCATCAGATGGGCGAGGAGCTGGACAAGCAATTAGAGGCGTTGACTGAGAAAATTTATGAGCAGGCAGGTACTACGTTTAACATAAATTCTCCGAAGCAATTAGGGGAGATTCTGTTTGAACGCATGGGAATTCCGCCTGAGAAGAAAACGAAGACAGGCTATTCTACCAGCGCAGATGTGCTAGAGAAGCTGGCGCAAAAGTATCCGATCGTGATAGATATTCTTACGTACCGTCAATTAGGTAAGCTACGTTCTACTTATATTGAAGGTCTTTTAAAAGAGATTCATGGCAAAACAGGCAGGGTGCATACGCGCTTCAACCAAGCCACAACTGCTACCGGACGGCTTAGCAGCACGGAGCCTAATCTGCAAAACATCCCGATCCGTTTGGAAGAGGGGCGTAAAATCAGAAAAGCATTTGTGCCGACAAATGACAACTGCTATATCCTCGCTGCTGATTATTCGCAGATCGAGCTGAGAATTTTAGCGCATATTTCGAAGGATCCCAACCTAATTGACGCCTTCGTAAATAATATGGACATTCATACACGCACAGCGATGGACGTATTCGGAGTAAGCGAAGACGAGGTAACTTCCAATATGCGCCGCCAAGCGAAGGCTGTTAATTTTGGAATTGTCTACGGAATCAGCGATTTTGGTTTATCTCAGAATTTAAATATACCGCGTAAGGAAGCGGCTGAATTTATAGCCCGCTATTTTGATGTATTTTCAGGTGTTCAGAATTACATGGAAGAGATTAAGCATCAGGCAAAGAAGGATGGCTATGTGACGACACTACTGCACCGCCGTCGTTATCTACCAGATATTGCAAGTAAAAACTTTAATCTACGTTCTTTTGCAGAGCGCACTGCTATGAACACTCCTATTCAAGGAACGGCTGCCGATATTATTAAATTAGCGATGATCCAGATGCAAGAGGCCCTCGTTGAGAATCAGCTAAAAAGTCGCATGCTTCTTCAGGTACACGATGAATTGGTGTTTGAGGTTCCAGAGGATGAATTAGAAACGATGCAAAAGTTGGTAGCTAACGTGATGGAGAACGCACTAAAACTGGACGTTCCACTTAGAGTAGATGTAAATTATGGGAAAACCTGGTATGACGCCAAGTAGGAGGGACATCTAATGCCAGAACTACCAGAGGTAGAAACCGTTGTTCGCACGCTGAGAACACTAGTGCTGAACAAGAAGATTGAACGGGTAAGCGTATTTTTGCCGCGGATTATTCGCCGTCCTGCCGATGTGGAACAATTTAAATCCATTTTAGTTGGACAAACCATTCATGCTGTTGAACGGCGAGCAAAATTTATTAAATTTATCCTCGATCAGGATGTATTAATTTCACATTTGCGTATGGAAGGAAGATATGGAGTTTATCAATCCTCTGAAGAGATAGAAAAGCATACGCATGTGATTTTTCATTTCACGGATGGAACGGAGCTTCGCTATCGGGATGTGCGTCAATTTGGAACGATGGACGTTATTCCATTAGGTAAGGAACAAGAGGTAGAGCCACTTAAAAAGCTGGGGCCAGAGCCTTTAGACGAAGCTTTTACACCTGCCTTGCTCTCCAGCATGTTAAAGCGTAAAACCACTAAAATCAAACCATTGCTATTAAATCAGGAATTTATGGTGGGCTTGGGGAATATCTATGTGGACGAGGCTCTCTTCCGAGCAAATATACATCCAGAACGGGTAGCTAATACATTGACGAATCAGCAAATAGAGATTTTGCATACAAGTATTGTACAGACCCTACAAGAAGCGATTGATGCTGGAGGAAGCTCTATTAAATCCTATGTAAATGGACAAGGTGAAATGGGGATGTTCCAACAAGTATTAAAGGTGTACGGGAGAAAAGGAGAACTGTGTCCAAGTTGCTCCACAGAGATTGTGAAAATGGTTGTAGGAGGACGCGGAACGCACTTTTGCCCATCCTGTCAAAAATAGACCGCTAATCGGGAAGGAGGAGATAGCGTGATTTTGGGTCTAACAGGAGGAATTGCGAGCGGGAAAAGTACTGTTGCAGCCATGCTGCGTGAACGGGGAGTCACCGTTATCGACGCGGATCTTATTGCCCGAGAAGTGGTAGAGGTGGGCAAGCCAGCCTACAAAGGGATTGTCAAATACTTTGGTACGAGTGTTTTGGATGAGACAGGTGTCTTAAATCGTGCAGTGCTAGGGGAAATTATCTTTAGTGATAGAGAAAAACGAATGGTTTTAAATGAAATCGTTCATCCAGAAGTACGCAAGGAAATGCGTCTGCAAGCTACTCTGGCACAGGAACGCGGGGAGCGGCTTGTCTTTATGGACATACCATTATTGTATGAAAGCAAGCTTACCTATATGGTAGACAGAGTTGTGGTTGTTTACGTACCAGAATCCGTACAGTTTATACGGTTAATGGAGCGGGATGAATTTGATGAGGAGCAGGCGAAAAAGCGTTTGCGAGCCCAAATGAATATTGAAGAAAAGCGTAAATTAGCTAATTATGTAATCGATAACCAAGGTAGCCGCTCAGACACTCAGAAGCAGGTGGATGATTTGGTAACTAGCTTGCTTGCGGAGATAATCCCATGAAAACGCTACGCTCAGCTATTCTCTTGTTTTCCGTTTTGATGATCATCTATCTGCTGCTAAACTCCTCCTTTGTTTGGAAACTAATGTACCCGATCAAATATGAGGAACAAATTCGGTTAGTGAGTAAGAAATACGAAGTAAATCCATACCTTGTGCTTGCTGTCATTCGGTCCGAATCTAAATTTAAGCCGGATTTGGTTTCGAAAAAAGGAGCAGTCGGTTTAATGCAATTAATGCCAAACACAGCAGAATGGATACAGTCTCAGGGGAAGCTAGAGATGCTGTATCCTGCTGATTTGGAACATCCTGCAACTAACATTAATTTAGGTACCTGGTATCTAGCTTATTTGTTACAAATGTTTAAAGGGAATGAAGTACTTGCATTGGCTGCTTATAATGCAGGACAAGGTAATGTGAAAAATTGGTTGCATAATAAGCAATGGGAAGGGACTCGTGAAACGATCTCCGATATCCCGTTTGGGGAGACCCGTCATTATGTCCAACGTGTTTTATATTATGAAGATCGTTATAAAGAGGTATACGAGAATAGCTTTCCTAATCTTGCTCCCTGATGGTAATCTGTCAGGGAGCTGTTTTGTGATTGGATTGAACAGCAGGAGAAGGGTGTTATACATGGACTTCTATAGATGGATTCAACAAGAAATTCCGCTTTTGATGATCAATACCTTAAGCGGATAAAGGCTTTTTTACTCGTATGGATGAGTATTACAGTAAACACGCAGTCTTTCACGAACTGCTATATGCCATAGAGATGCAAGCTGAGGATAAGATAAAGCAAGAGCTCATGACACTAGAAAAGCTTTTTAGGAATCAGTAAGGCTATAAAATTGTTCTAGCAGACGTTTCATACCAATTCGGATTTGCTGTTCATTCATATAGGAGTAGCTCAATCGTAACCACCGTTGCATAGCTTGTTCTGGATCACAGATTGAGCCAGGGACAAAGGAAACGGATTTGTCGATGCTTTTTGCGAGAAGAGTATTTGTATGGACGTGTTCAGGAAGCTCAAGCCATAAATTAAGACCTCCTGTTGGTGTAGTCCATCTCCAGCCGCTTCCCTTTAATTCACTTTCCATGATTTCTTTTCTGATTTCCAAGGCAATACGTAGTTTTGCGAGATGCTTTTGAAAACGTGGAGATAGGAAGTAATGTGAAAAAATTTTCTGATTTAGTAAGGGTGTCCCATTATCAATAAATGATTTCGCAATTAACAGATTACTCATGAGGGACTGTCGACTGGCTAAAGCAGCAATACGTAGACCTGGTGCTACATATTTACTGAAACTACGAATATACAAAACTACCCCCTCAGTGTCGTAGGTAAACAGGGGTTGCGGGGGCTCTTGATCAAAATAGATATCGTGAAACGCATCATCCTCGACAAGCATGCAGTGATACTGTTCGGCAAGCTCTACAAGGCGCTTGCGTTGTCTTGCAGGAACAGTATAGCCTGTAGGATTATGAAAGGTTGGATTTACATAAAAGAGTCGAGGCTTCGCTTGCCTCATTACTTTCTCTACTTGCTCTAAATCAAAGCCATTGGGATGGATATCCACCGAGATAATCTGAGCTCCCTGCTGACGAAAAAAATCAATGGCCGCGCTATAAGTAGGGCATTCCATCATAACGACGTCTCTTGGTTTAAGAAATACTTTAGCCACTAGAGCCAAGGCCTGCTGTGCGCCAGAGGTAATCATGAGTTCATCGGAGGATAGGTGGAAGCGATGCTGTAGAGAAAAGTACGCAGCAAGTGTTGCACGTAATTCCTCATCTCCTTGAACAGGTGCATAGGTTCCTAATACCTTTGGATACAAATCAAACACTTTTTTTACATGCATAGAAAAATAGTAGTTAGGCAGCAGGTTAGGATCAATCAATGCTTGAGAAAATTGATAAGTAACGGGAATACTATGAACCTCGGCCAAATGATTCTTTTGAATGGAGATAGAAAAATGAGTTCGAGTATGATGTTCTAAGGACTGCTTCTGTATAGACTGCGGTGGTAGAGCGGATGCTGGATGAACATAATACCCCGATTTATCTTTTACATAGATAAGCTGATCCTTTTTTAACAATTGGTATGCCTTAAAAACAGTAAGACGATGCACCTGTAACTCGTTCGCAAGCTGTCGAATAGAGGGAAGTCTGTCATGTTCGGCCCATTCCCTGCGTTTGATACGGTCGACAACATAATCATATACCTGTTCAAAGAGCCGACCTGAACGATCCGTTTTTTCAAAGCTTTCTTCTAATGAGAAATGAGATTGATCTTTACTGCTTTCTGTATCTCTCTCCATAACATTTCCCCCTACTTGCAGTTTCCTTCCTGCCTGTATTTCGAAGCATCTGTTCTATTTTTTAAAATCTGTTCTGTTCTTCTCCCTTTATGATGAGGAAAAGGAGGCAGAGAGGCAATGATTATTTTCAATTATGTGAGTATGTGTATCATTTATGGGACGACATTTCTGGCTATAAAGGTTGGAATGGACGCAGGTGCGCCTCCCTTTTTTTCAGCAGGAATTCGCTTTTTTCTAGCTGGTCTCATTTTGCTGACCTGGCTAACTTGTAGAGGTAAGGTGAGCTGGTCATTATTGCTGCGTAAGGAGATGATGCTGACTGGTCTTGGATTAACCTTTGGCACATTTTCAACGCTATATTGGGCGGAGCAATTTGTTACATCCGGTATTGCGGCGATTTTATCTGCAACCGGCCCCATTATGATTTTATTGATCCAAACCTATTTGTTACACACCAAGGCTTCTAGAAAAGCTCTATGGGGCTGCTTTATTGGTTTGGTAGGTGTCATTTTTCTGGTATCACCGAATATTTCCTTTGAAATAAACCTATTATGGATCAGCAGTTGTTTGCTCATCATGTTAGGTCAATTATTTTATGCTTCAGGTGCGATATATTCTAAAATTGTTATTCAACGTTTTACGGATACTTCTCCTATAGCCTTGAATGCGGCACAAATGATGCACGGAGGAGCTATGCTATTCGTTTTATCGCTTATAACTGAATGGAGTACAATCAACTTTCGTACGATTCTGACGACAGAGGGGATCGGTTCCATACTGTATTTGACTGTAGCTGGTTCGATGATGGGCAGTACTTTTTTTTACTGGCTGGTTGCTAAAACGAATCCTGTTTTTCCGGCAACATGGTTGTATATATCGCCTTTGCTGGCATTGGGCTTAGGGACTTATTTATACGGAGAAGAAGTTACTTATGTAACGCTTCTGGGGGTGATCACCATTATAGTGGGAATTATTTTGGTGAACGTAGATACATTACGACAATTGATTCGTAATCCAAAAGAAAAGCTATTGACGTAAAAAAGCATCCTGATAGGAAAAAAAGGGCAAACCGCTAAACATGAGTCAGCGTGTTTGCCCTTCTCTTATTCCTCAAACAGTAGATTAATAGGCTCACCAGGCAATTCAGGCGAGGTCTCTAGGTGCGTTACAGGTGTTTTTACATCTACTTCCTCAAAACGAAGACTATCCACCCAAATCTGACCACCGCCCTGTAGGAATGCGCCAAATGCAATCGCTTCACTATGAGCAGGGACATCCAATACGATTCGATACATATTCCATTCCGTTGTCCCTTGAATAGGACGATTACTCATATTATCAAACTGTAATATCTCTTCCTCACTTCCATCCACTCTCATCCAAAAGCCTGCCGAGCCTGTCACAGACTTTGTTTGAATAAATCCTGTTAATTGCATGCGCTTACCTAGGTATTTGTGTGCCTGAAACATTTGCATCATCGTGCCAAATCCTTCTGGATGAGGTTGTTTCGAACGAAGATAGCCTGAACATGTACCGTGGTGAATGCTATTATAATCCACCCCCATCTCATAGGCTCCAGGATTGGTACCTTGTAGCATCCAACCTGTGGGTTTTAGATCGGTAGAGATTGAATTCATAGAAAGCTCCTCCTGTTTGAATAAAAGTGTTTGCATATAGCGGCGATAGATGGCAGGTGGCATAAGGTATTCCTTTTTGAAGGCGCGAGTAAACGATTCCTGTGATTCAAAGCCTAGTGTAACTGCAATATCTAAAATGCCTAGAGTAGAGGAACAAAGCAGAGAGACTGCTTTTGCCAAACGGCGTTTTTTTATGTACTCGTAGGGGGGAAATCCTACGTGTTTAAGAAATAAAGCATGAAAATGAGCGACTGAATAGCCAGCTTGTCGAGCCAAATCGGAAACAGTGATTTCATCAAATAATTGTTCCTCGATACAGTGAAGAGATTGAATGATTGCCAGTTCTTGTTCATTCATCTGGAAAGCTTCTCCCCTCCAAGTTTTCGGTTTGATATGTAAAGCTTACCAAAACATAGCAGCGGTCTTTTGATCAAATCTCTGGATATTGCTTTGCTTGATCACGCGCATCATTTTTTTTGGAATATCTAATTATTACTGCTTGGGCAGATCATGTAGCAAACTGCCCAAATTTGCTGTTTTTAAGTAAAACACATTGTCAAATATGACATACTTAATATATTATTAATAGTGATTAGAGTAACTTATTTCAGGGAGGGTCAACATAAAATGACAATTAAAATCGGGATAAATGGGTTTGGACGTATTGGGCGCATGGTTT
>NZ_LSSO01000148.1:0-45898 GCF_001645205.1 Brevibacillus sp. SKDU10
CCTAGATAGCCGCTCTACCACAGAGGTTATGGCCATTTTCCAAGAATTGCACGCACAGGGAGTTACCATTATTCTTGTTACGCATGAATTGGATACCGCCCAGCACGCAGAACGTATTGTTGTCTTTAAAGATGGTGTCATTATTAAGGATGAAAAAGTAAAAGAACGACTCTTTGCTGTCGCAGATGAAAACGAGGTGTTCGCTACATGAACCTCATCGAAAGCTTTCGCATTGCTATAGACGGTATTTGGTCCAATAAACTGCGTTCCATTTTAACCATGCTAGGAATTATTATCGGCATCGCTTCCGTCATTGCCATTATGACAATGGGTAAGGGCGGAAAATCCATGATGACAAGTCAGTTTGGCAATGTAACTGATGCTAAGTTTACCGCGATGGTAAGCTGGGAGACCGAAGAAGCTGTCAAGGATGATGATTTGACCATCGATGATGCTGTTACTCTGGAAAGAATTAATCCTTACATTAAAAATGTTATGGCTCAAATCTACGGTGGCGGAACCATCAAGGATAAGAAAAAGGATATCAGTGCTCAAATATATGGGACAACGGGTAACTTTTTAGAGGTAAATTCGAGCTATAAGATGGAGAAGGGTCGTTTCTACACCAGAGATGACGATAAAGAACAGCGAGATGTTGTGGTATTAGACAAGGGCTTAGCAGATAAATTGTTTCCTCAGGGAAATGCCGTAGGAAATCGGATTTACATGTCAGATGCCTCCTTTGTGGTCATTGGGGTTCTAAAAAATGATATGCAGGGCTTTATGGGCGGCGGCATGCAGGATCTGGTGTACATGCCGGCACGAACCTATCTTAACCATAATGAAAAAGCAACGGTAAACATGTTCCATATTCAAGCCAAATCAAATGCTACGATTCAAGCTGGGATGGACTTTACCAAGCAATATCTAAATCGTGTACATAAGCACAAAGATCATTACATGGTAAAAAACAGCGCCGATGATCTAAAAGAGATCACGAAGATGCTTGACATGCTTACGATGGTTTTCTCGGTTATCGCCGGAATTTCTCTTTTAGTGGGCGGTATCGGAGTAATGAACATCATGCTTGTCTCCGTAACGGAGCGCACACGCGAAATCGGGATTCGAAAAGCGCTAGGTGCCAAAAAACGGGATATCTTGACTCAATTTTTGATCGAATCGATTATTGTCTGCTTAATTGGTGGCGGTGTAGGAGTCGCTCTTGGTCTTGGGCTTGCTTCGATTATTATCTCATTTGCAGGCATGCCTCCTGTTACATCCTGGGAAAGTATACTGATCGCATTTGGCTTCTCTAGTGCAATCGGGATCTTCTTTGGAATCTATCCGGCAAACAAAGCAGCCAAGCTTGATCCAATTGAAGCATTGCGTTACGAATAATCGGAAGAGAAAGTACGAAATAAACTACTTAACAGGCTGGATCCCTTCAGGTTTCAGCCTGTTTTTTTATATAAATTGACAGATTATTTTAATTTTTATAAAACCCCTTTACAAATTGGATAAATTAACTAAAATGAAAAATGTATAGATATTTATACTGACCAGTCAAACCAAAAAGAGAGACATGAAAAGAGGGACTACCATGAAAAAAGCTATGTTGACTCTAGGAGTAGCTGCCGTAGGATCATTACTGATGGTAAGCTCTGCATTTGCTGCAGAAGCAAATTATTTGTTCAAACTACCTGCTAACACAGCTCAGACCGTAGCTGATCCTGTAGTGGACAAATCGATCGAAAAGTATTTTCCAGCAATTCTGCCGACTGCTCAACAACAAAGCAACGTAACGGATTCAAGCTTCAGCAAGTTTTTCCCTGCTATGTTACCTGTAGCACCTCAAGCCGATCAGCCAGCAGCAAATACTATTCAAAAGTTCTTTCCAGCTATGTTGCCAACACAAGAAGTAGCCCCGGCATCTGGAAATGAAGCCATGAAAAAATTCTATCCAAACGTACTTCCAGAGACGACACAAGAAGCACCACCACAAAAACCAAGCCATATTATTTTTGGCTAATGCGAATATAAATGAAAAATGAAAAGGCCCACTGAATTTGCGGGCCTTTTTTCTTTATTAAAACAAATGCTATTTATGATTATCTTCTGCCCGCATTTTTCGAGCATTTAGTCTATCTACTATAGAGCGTCCTCGTTCACGTATCGATTCTTCCCGCACCTTTAGGATATTTTTTTTCATCATCCCATTTTTAGAGGTGTCTGGTCGTCGGTCTTCTGGTTTCAAGAGTACTTACTGCCTCCTTTTTTTTCGTAATCCGCTAAAAGCTCACCGAAGCTTTTATTTTTCTCTCGTTCCTCTAATTCTTTGCGGCGTTGTTCCGCTTCTGCGCGTGCCTGCTTTTCTTTTCCTTCCTTCAATTCTTTTTCCATTTGCTTTAACTTACTTAAAGCATTTTCGCCTAGCAAATCCTTTAAGCTATTTCCTGATTTATCCGAAGCCAAAGCATCCTGTGCTGGTTTCGTTTGATTTTGTGTGCGATTCCCACGTTTTTTTGCCATAGTGACTACCAACCTTTCCAACTTTATCTCTCATTTATTGTACCACTTTAGGTCATACTACAAGCGAGAAAATCATTGGAGGGATTCACATGGTGCGAAACAAATCAAAGGACTTTGGAAAAACCGCAGATACACAAGGTCCAAAATCACGATCCGAGGCTGTGCGCTCTGATGGTTCAATTAATGCTGAGCCCCAAGAACGGATGAAAGAAAACCGCTAATCCTGAGTTGCAATGCACAATACGTTGTCATAAAGGAGGTTTTTTATGAAAAGCAAGCCTCCAGGAGATAGGAATCCACTTGCTGTTGATCAAACACTGCCGCATCAAATCAATGCGCCTGACTTTAAGCAGGCACACATTAGCATGCAGGCTCCCTTTGTTAACCAATACGGGATTACGATTGGGGATAGCGCCTATAATTCCGCCGATTCTCCGATAAACAATTGGTCTCGCGATGTGGACCCTGCTATCATGGCAGGTCCAGAATGGGTACATCCCACCAATGACATTGGCTGGAATACCCGTGAAAACCGTGAGCTACTGGAAAAACAACAGCTTCGGAAGAAAAAGGACATGTTTACCCATTTGGATAAAGACGTAAGCTATCACACCGATTAGATAAAAGCCAGCATCTACTCCTAACAGGGAAAGGTGCTGGTTTTTTATGCTACAATAACAAAAGCAACTGGAATGACAGAAAGGAAACGATCTCAATGAAACTTCAATTAACAATAACGCCTGAATTTTCAAAGGCATATCAGAAATATGCTGGGTTTATCCCTGGTGAAACCATTCGTCTGTATGTTAGAACCTCTGGACCAGGTACTGGGGGGTTGTTTTATGCTGTAGAAAAGGATCAGCTTCAATCCGATGATGCCCTCTATGAAGTAGCGGGTCTGCGCTTCGTGATTCGCCCCAGTGATTTTTGGTATTTTGATGGAGGTACCTTATCATACGATGAGCAGTTAGGAGAATACGGCTTTATGTTTACGAATCCGGGTTTGCAGCCTTAGGAAACCATTCTGTATGTTGAATCGTATTAGTAAAGAAACCACGTATTTTCAGGAGGAATTCAAATCATGTCCGCCAAATCCAAAAATGCAAACCGCTCGATTTTAGTAGCGATTGGGCTGTTTTTACTGACAAAGTTTAAATTTATTTTTCTCTTTTTGAAAGGATTTAAATTTACAGGAACCATTATCAGCATGGGATTTGCTCTTTATTTTTATGCTCTTGCATTTGGATGGAAATTTGCAGTCGCCCTTATCTACTTGATTTTTATTCATGAATTAGGACACGTAATTGCCGCGCGGATCAAAGGGATTAATACGGGCTTACCCATGTTTATTCCTTTTGTTGGAGCCTTCATTAATTTAAAAGAAATGCCGCGCGATGCGAAAACAGAAGCTTTTCTAGCCTATGGGGGGCCACTCGCCGGATTACTCTCGTTTTTGCCCGCCATCCCACTATATATCTATACAGAAGACCCATTCTGGGCATTAGTCATTCATTTGGGAGCGATTCTTAACCTATTTAATTTACTTCCGGTTTCTCCACTTGATGGAGGCCGTATCGTAGGAGTTTTGTCCCCTAATATTTGGTTTTTAGGTTTACTTATTTTAGGAGCTTTTATCTTCTTTTCACCAAGTCCTATGATCGTGCTGATTTTCATCTTTGGTATGTTTTCATGGTGGTCGCATCTTACCAGCGATTACAGACATAAACAGCTTCAATATGAACGTGATAAATGGGAGCAGCTTCATCAGGAACTTTCGCGTTGGATCGTTGAGCCTCCTACATCGCAGGAAAGATATGATCTACAACGTTTATACCTGCAAGCGCAACAAGCTCAGCCAAAAAAGCCCTTTACTTTTCCTTTGTTTCAGGAAGAGAAAAAATTGGCTTACAAGAAGCTCCAGCTTGATCGCCAGTTTATCATGAAGCGCTGGGAGTTATTGGTCGCTCACGAGCAAGAGCAATATCGGAATGCGTGGAATCAATATTCCGATACTACTGCATCAGCTACAGAGGCTCAGGCCGTTTCTGAATACACTCCACATGCTGAGGATCACATTCCCAAAACAGAGCAGGATACGTCCCAAGCTGAGCAGGGAATTTTACAACACACCATTTCCAGTACGGAATTAAAGCTAGCTGACATGAATAAAGAACTGGAACGCCATACTGGTTACTATGAAGCAAGCGCTGCTACTCGTTGGAAGGTGTTACTTGCTTATCTAGTGCTAGCCGGACTGTTAGCCGCTTTTTACTTCTATTCTGATCAAATGTTATTAGAATTGAGACAGATAATGAAAACAGCATAGCTTGTAGAAAAAAAGACAAAATCACCGCTTGCTTGTAAGCAGAGATTTTGTCTTTTTGTTTGGAGAATGACCGAGAACAGCAATCGGTCTATTGTTTCCTTTTAATGTGCGGTTGCATTTTTTTTACTAGTTCTTCTTCATTATTCCCAATAAACCAACGTCCATTTGCATAAATAAAAGCTCGCTTTAAGCAATGACCGCACATATTTTGACAGCCGATTTCTACCTTCGCATCCGGAACCATCTCTTTTAACCGTTCCGCGAATTCTTCGGCGTTGTATCCTTTGCACTCATCACAGATGCGTAGATCATTTGACATTCTACATGTTCCTTTCTACAGACGAAAGCCCAGTGTATCAGTAATCACTATAGCTGTTTTTTGTAATTGTCGCAACATCCTCGTGGGCATTCCACCAAGTTCCTGACGATTTGAGCCAACTGCTTCATCCCGAATTCCAATTGTTCATAGCTAGCATACGAGTAAGAGAGCCGTAAATGGGTATCATCCAGAGGATCATATAGATTACCTGGGTTTAATAGGATGGATTGCTGCTGGGCTCTTTTAAACAAGGAGCGCATGGATATCTTCTCATGTAAAAAGCGAAGCCAGATATAAAACCCCCCTGCTGGAATAGACCAGGTAGCTAGATCGTTAAAATATCGTTCGAGTAAAGCTAGCATAAAATCTCTTCTAGCTCGAAGCTGCTCTCTCACAAAAAGTAAATGCTGCTCATACAATCCGCTTGCCAGCCACTCATACACAGTCCATTGTGAGAGGGAGCTGGCTCCATAATCCGTCTGCATCTTTAAGTCAGCCAAACGGTCTATCACTGTTTCTGGTGCCACCAGCCATCCGATGCGCAAACCGGGGCTGATCGTTTTAGACATACTGCCTAAATACAGTACGGTCCCTTTTTGGTCTAGCGCTTTAATCGGCAAAGGCGGCTCTTCATCCAACCACAAATCCGAATACACATCGTCTTCTATTAAAGCGATGCGCTCTTTTTGGCACAGCTTGAGCAACTTCTCTCTGCCACTCTCACTTAATACCTTACCAGTTGGATTTTGAAAAGTAGGAATCGTATACAGCATCTGTGCCGTCTGCTGCTGGATACCTGCTAGTAGAGCCGGCTGGAATATTCCTTGTGCATCCAGTTCAATCCCTTTCATTCGGATACCCGTAGATGGTAGTAGATTTAATGAATATAAATATGAGGGCTTTTCCATCAACATGGTTGCTCCAGGGTTCATCAAGCCTAAAGAAATTAATTGTAGCCCCTGTAAAGCCCCTGAGACGATCAAAATACATGAGGGTGATACATTTATACCCTTTTTTTCTAAATGCCTGCTGACCTCCCTGCGGAGCTCGTACAGCCCTTTGGGTTCTTCATAGCCAAGGGAAGGGATTTTTTCGGCCACCTGAGCTAGCACCTGTTTCATGTTGGCATGAGGATATAGATCGCTAGATGGCTCTCCCGTTCCTAAGCGTATCATGTTCGGTACGAATTCTAGCCGATTAATCTCTTGAATGGTAGGAAGGTTAGGATGAAACATGCCAGCATTCACATAGCTAGGCCAGTGAAGGGTAGTAAATGGATCTGGCTGTTGCACGACTATCGTGCCGCTTCCACTTTTCCCCTGAATTAAGCCCTCCGCAGTCAATTCCTGAACCGCTGCAACCACTGTACTGCGATTCACTTTAAAGGTAAGAGCTAGCGTACGCTCCGGCGGAATTTTATAACCCACTGGCCATTCACCAGCACTAATTTTTTCACGTATATACGACGCAATTTGGCGATAAAGAGGGATCGGGTCATCCCGTTTCGGCCTCCATTCTCCCAAGCCTATTAACATACTTGGTTTCCTTTTTTTCTTCACATGCTTCCTCCCTGCGTTCAAGTAGATATCTAAACTTGGTTGGGTGATTAACCAACCAATTGGATGCAGACAGTAGAAATTCCTCCAGGTAAGATACAAATAAAGAAAAAGAGGTGATCATTACGGTACTCGCTTGGTTACATGGCATGGTGCTAGCATTTGGACTAATCTTACCGTTAGGCGTACAAAACATCTTTATTTTTAATCAAGGAGCCGCCCATAAGAAGTTTACCCGAGCCCTACCTTCGATTATTACAGCTAGTATTTGCGATACGATTCTGACCTTACTCGCAGTTTTGGGAGTATCAATGCTATTGTGGAAAATTGTATGGTTAAAAACGGCTTTAGTAGTAGTGGGAGCTTGCTTCTTGCTATACTTGGGGTATATGACTTGGAGATCAACGACCAACGCGGCGAACGTGACTATCCATGCTTCTTTTACGTGGCGAAAGCAGGTCATGTTCGCAGCATCTGTCTCACTTTTAAATCCGCATGCCATTATGGATACGATTGGTGTAATTGGAACCAGTTCAACAGCCTATACTGGTCATGAGAAAGTGGCCTTTACGGTGGCATGTATACTTATTTCGTGGATGTGGTTCTTATCTCTAGCGTGGGCAGGTAGAATGCTAGGCAAAGTAGATAACACGGGTCGAATCATGCTTGTTATTAATAAACTGGCAGCTATTCTTATCTGGCTGGCCTCTGCCTATCTCATTTACTCCGGGCTCTCTAGCTAGTGCAGTGCAGCAAATAGAAGAGAGATCAATAGCTGCAACGAGCTTATTAAGTAGAATAGAAACAGGGCTTCTTTTGCAAATGTACTCTTCTTATCATGGCGTATCTGACAGAGATGATAAATCATGCCAATTATGAATAAAATGAGTAGCAACCACCAAATACTGTTCATAACGCCTCCCCTATCAGTGGAACCATATTCACTACATCATTGAATGATAAACTCTTCATGTTTTATAGAATAGCAGAAGATTGCTATCCGTATTCATAAAATTCCATAAAAGGTTATTCAAAAAGGTTTAGGGATACAAGTTTTTTTACCCACCTAGCTTTGCATCACATGATCAAACAAAAAAGGCCGTCATAAAACGGCCTTTTTTTAACAAACTCATATTTCATTCCGATATGAGCTTATTTTGTTATTTGACTGTTTTTTTCAAAATTACGCAGAATCGCCACTTCTACACGACGGTTCGTTGCGCGACCGTCATTCGTCTTATTGGAAGCTACTGGCTGGAATTCACCAAATGCACGTGCGCTAAACTTACTTGGATCTAGCTTTTTGTTTTCCAATAGGATGGTCATAAAATTCATAGCACGCGCAGAACTGAGATGCCAGTTAGATTCGAATCGACTGTTTCTGATTGGTACATTATCCGTGTGACCAGACACTGTTACTCGTCTTCCATCTGGTTCCAGCAGCTTAGAAATCTCGAACGCCAAATTCCTTGCTTCCGGTTTCACCTTTGCACTGCCTGATGCAAAAAGGGCGTTGTCCATAATTGTAATTAGCAATCCTTCATCGGTGACCTTCGTGTGCAATTTGCCTGTTAGATTATTCTCTTTCAAATAACTATCCAACTGTTTTTTTAGTTGGTCAAGCTTCTCTGTTTCCTGCAGATATTTCATTTGTTGTTCATACTTGGTCTTGTCTACAATCTGCTCATTTCCCCCAGGCTTCATAAGGGATTGCTCTTCTGAGTTGATTGGCTCAACCGGTGAAGGAAAATCTAGTACACTGACTCCACCATTCAGAGCTACATTAAACGATGCAGCTAATTGGCTAAACTTCTTAGCATCTACGGAACTAGCCGCAAACAATACGATAAAGAGGGCTAATAGCAAGGTTAGCAAATCCGAATAAGGAATGAGCCATGTCTCATCAATATGCTCTTCATGCTTCTTTTTGCGTTTAGCCATTAACGCCGACTCCCTCCTCGCTAGATCCCTCTTTCACTGCTTGGCGTTCAACAACCGGGATGTAAACCAGTAGTTTTTGCTCGATAGCAGTCGGAGAAACCCCCGCCTGAATGGATAGTAATCCTTCAATCATAATACGTTTTACTTCAACTTCTCGTTGTGATTTACGTTTTAATTTGTTAGCAAAGGGATGCCATATAACGTAACCTGTGAAAATACCTAGCAAGGTTGCTACGAAGGCAGCCGCGATAGAGTGTCCTAATGCCTCTACGTCAGCAAGATTCCCCAAAGCCGCGATCAAACCAATAACCGCCCCTAGAACCCCTAGCGTTGGAGCATATGTACCTGCTTGGGTAAAGATAAGCGCACCGCTATGATGACGCTCTTCCATAGCACTGATTTCTTCATCAAGTACATCGCGAACAAATTCAGGCTCTCCACCATCAATAATCATCTTCATGCCATTGCGTAAAAACGGGTCCTGAATCTCATCAGCTGTATTTTCCAAAGCTAGCAACCCTTCACGTCTGGCAATACCTGCCCACGTCATGAATTGGCTTATCAGTTCACGCTTATCAGGCTCCTGTTGATTGGTAAAAAGGACTTTCATGATTTTGGGAATCCTTTTTACTTCTACCATAGGGAAGCCTACAAAAATAGTAGCAACCGTTCCAGCAATAATGATTAGAAAAGCAGCAGGGTTAACTAGAGAACTAATACTGGCTCCCTTTAAGACCATCCCAACAAAGACAGCCACAAACCCAAGAATAATTCCTATTACAGAAGACTTATCCATCAAGACACTCCCTATTCCCCGAAAATAATATCCCTATTTCTTATTTCGGTAAACAAGCCGGCAAGTATGAGTATAACTTGTTAGATAACCACATTTTTCCGTTATAAAATAAATTCATGTTCACGTTTCAGCCGTTTTTTTCCTTTTTAAAGATAGAAAAACCCTAGGGATGTTTCCACCACATCAATCCTAGGGTTTTTTCGGATGGTTTATTTTAAAAATTGAACGGTCTTACTTGTTGGTTGTAGAGCTTCGAATGTAAATCCTTGCTTCTTCAAATCTGCAATGACCTGTGGCAAAGCTTTCAATGTGCTTTCTTTTGCCTTGGTATCATGCATAAGGATAACCACCTCATGTTTGTTTGCACTGCCATTCTTCACATTTCTGATGACTTCTTGAGGGGTATAGCTATTCGATCTAGCATCACCGGAGCTAACATTCCAATCAAAGTAGGTATATCCTTGATTTTTCGCTTCTTTCACAATATCATTCATGACCCATTTGTTGGCTCCATAGATTGTGGTATCTTGCGCTTTCTTACTAACACCATTATTACTGCCGCCAGGGAAACGAATCATGCTTGGTTTTTCACCTGTGATTTTTTGGATTTCTGCTTCGGATTGTTTTAGATCAGTAAAGAATGCTTGCGGATTTTTATAAATTTTATTGTAATCATGGGAATGCGTATGGTTACCAATCGTATGTCCTTCTGCTAGCATTCTGCGCAAAATCGCTTCATTCCCTTTAACATTGCGCCCTAAAACAAAGAATGTTGCCTTAATATTGTGTTGCTTCAAAACATCCAGAATTTGGACCGTAACATTAGATGGTCCATCATCAAAGGTAAGATGTGCTACCTTTTGAGAGGATACCGGTTTCGTTGTTGTCGTGTCCGGTTTTTGTCCTGATGTTGTTGGATTTGGTTTTGTTTCTGTACCTGGTACTGGTGTCGTTACATCAGGTTTTGGGGTTGGCTTTGTCACCGGTTTCGTTGTGCTCGGTTCTGGTTTTGACTCTGGTTTTGGCTTTGGTTCTGGTGTTGGTTCTGGACTCGTTGTATCCGGTTTTGGTTCCACTGTTGCCTTTTTGCCTGAATCCACAATTGCTCCCATATACTCCTTGCCAATATCCTCGTAAATTAAATAAGGCAAGCGTTCCATTTTAAAGGAATTAACCATTGGGGCATACAATGCTTCGAGTTCTTCTGGAGATGCCTTACGCGCTAAAGCTTTTCGAAGTTCACTGCTTCCCATTATTTTGTCAAATTGATCTGAATTGAACCGTTTATCTTGATTTTTCATAACAGATGGGGTTAGTTGGTTCGAGTATGCCAAGACATACATCCCTGTGCGTACCGGATTAAAAGCATGGTAATCGATAATTTGCAAACGAACACCACCAGCAAACCCTTTCGTCTCAGGAACAAACACAACCCCCGGCAAATCTGCATCATTTAACATCTTAGCTAGCTGGTTAGCTTGGATCCCCTCTGCGCCTACCCATTTAAAGTTATCACTATGCTGTAAGCCGATTCCCTCTCCAAGCCCTGTTGCTAGATAACCAAAGACAGAAGCTAGGTTAGGAACCTGCGGAGAGCTTTTCACCCATGTAAGACCTGTATCCTGAAAAATCATCCCTCTTGCATAGTAATCCATGGGGATAATGGTAAGATGAACACCAATTTTTCTATTAAAAAACTGTGCTAGCTCCCCTATCGTCATTCCATGTGCCAATGGTAGCTCGTCCACACCAACAAAACTTAGATAAGGAGGCGTTAGGACTGGACCATCCACAATTTTTCCACCTAACGGATTAGGACGATCCAGAACGATTAGCGGCTTTTTATGTTCACGAGCCGCTTCCATCACATCATGTAAAGTGGATATATACGTGTAGCTTCTCGCTCCGATGTCTTGCAAATCAAATACCAAAACATCAACATTTTTTAGCATATTGGCGGTTGGTTTTCTAGTTTTACCATATAAACTGTAGACGGCAATATTCCAATCTTTATGTATATAAGATTCCACATAGGCACCAGCCCGAGCCTGCCCGTCAATTCCATGCTCTGGACCATATAGAGCCGCTAAGGTGGCATTATGATATTTGGCCAGAACATCTATGATGCTTTGTCCCTGACTATTCATTCCTGTTTGGTTGGTAACCAACCCAATCCTTTTCCCATCAATAAGATGATGATATTTCGTGATTAGGACATCATCACCTAGCCTGATACTCGGTGGATTCGCATAGGAATTTCGATCTGAGACGAACATCAGCATAATCAGACACGTGAGAAAAAGTATACCTTTGCGCATAATTTATAAATTCCTTCCTACGAAATAATTGCGAAATATATAAATAAACTTCTATATAAATGAGACTCTCTTTTTAACAAATAGTTTCATCTAGTATGAAAAAATAAGTCGATTGATGTAAAACTTGGGTAAAACGTATTATTTTGCTGAAAAATCTAATCAAAAACTAGTAACAAACGACTGATTTTGACATCATCATTCAGCCGTTTTTTGCTAGTTACAGTCCAACAAAGCAGCAAACGATCATTAAAACAATAATGGCAAATCTTTCATAACGCTCCTCTAACATTGAGAACACTCCTTTTTGGAATAAACCAGTTTTTTTAGGTAACGACAACAGTGTTTCCCTTGGTAAAATATATGAAAGCAATCGTCATATTGCTATTATTTTGGGCTAGCGTATTGAGAAGGGTCTACGCGGCACGACAAGCTTTCTCGATTCGTCTGCACGCTGGATATCACACTTATTGCGCTCTTTTTATTGTAAATAATGCTGGATGAATGCTGGATCAGCCACTGTTACCTCCAGCAAAAAACCCGACTCCTGAAAAAGCAGACGGGTCTTCGTTCGGTTTAGGATTTTTCGATGATGGAAGATTCCCACTTACAAAATCATTTTTTGTAAATGTAGATCTCGCTTGTTTCTCAAATCGAAATATTCTGTTCCTTTTCGCACTAGTGGTCGCATGGGCTCGTCTGCATTTATGAGGACAATTTCTACCTCGTCACCATTACTAAGCAGGGCACGACTTCCGATATACATCGAGATGATCGACTGCATAAAGGTAGAGACAATTTGGGGATTTAATTTTCCTGTGCATGCATCGTTCCATAGTAATTGGGTTGCTTCAAACGGTGATGTACGTTCTTTATAAATTCGATCAGAGCAAATTGCGTCAAACATATCAGCAATGGCTACGATCTGACAGGATAAGGGGATTTCATCGCCTATACGTTGCTCAGGATATCCACTGCCATCCATTCTTTCATGGTGCAACAGAGCAATTTGAGCAAAAACTTCAGGAAATTCCCCGGATTTCTGGAACAAATCATGCCCGTACACCGTGTGAAGCTTCATGATTTCAAATTCGTCCTCCGTCAGCCGATCTGGCTTCATTACGATTTCTGAAGGAACCAGCATTTTACCAATATCATGTAATAAACCAGCAACCCCCATCATCTCTACTTCATCTTGGGGCATGCCGACCAGATTAGCAATGATAGCCGATAAAATGCCAACATTAATAGAATGTCGATACGTGTAATTTTCTGACCCTTCTAGTAGATACAATGAGCGAAACAAATCCCTTTGGCTTATCACTTGATCACGTAATGTTTCATATAGTTGTTCAAATTCATGGATGGGCGGCATGTACTGGTGTGTAACAGAGGTATATAAGCTCTTTAAGGTTTGCGTGGCATTCATATAGGTTTCAACCAAGTGCTTATTAGCCGAAATCTGCTGAAATTGCTTACGTAGGTAACGATCATCCTCTTGATTATGAGGGATCTCTTTTACGTTAACCGCCTGAAAGCCATTTCCTTTTAATTTAGCGATTTCTTTGGAGGTTAATACGGTGCCTTTTGATAAAAGAAGCACACCATATGCGTTATAGATATCCTCCGCCAGCACTCTTCCCTCTAAACTAAGATCCATATGTACTTGAACCAACGCCCTTTCCCCCCCTTTTTTGTATCCTCTTTACAAATATCGGCAAAATATAGTAACTAGTGAAATATTTTTCTGAGAAGTAGAATAATAAAAACAACAAAAAGCTGGGCTCCTTTTCATGAGCTTCCAGCTTTTTTCTATCAAATCATCAAATTTTTTATGAGCTTATCTTGGAATATGCTTCTGTTGGGTTGAATCAGGCACACAGCACGCTGATGAGCATTTTTTCTCCTGGCTGCATCCAGCACATTTCCCCTTTTTACTCTTCTGAACATATCGCCACAAGGTCCACGCTGCATAACCAAAAATGAACGTTCCAATAACAATATTGAGTATCATGTTAAGCATCACTGTCCATCCCTTCTGTGGCTTCTTTCATTATCTAAAATCCTAGCAATGTCCCTACCTGATAGACAATGAACGATACTACATAGGCAATACCAAGTCCATAAAGCACAGAGAACCATGTCCATCTAGTAGAACCTGTTTCCTTTTTAATTACAGCTACTGTTGCCAAGCATGGAACATACAAGAGAACAAAGACCATAAAGCTATAAGCGCTTAAAGAGGAGTAATGTGTCTGAATGACAGCCTGTAGTGTATGATCATCTGGTGCTGCATAAATAATATTCATCGTAGACACTACTACTTCTTTTGCTAAGAAGCCTGTAATAAGGGCAGCCCCCGCTTGCCACGTTCCAAAGCCAAGCGGTATCAGCAGCGGCGCCAATCCCCCGCCAATCATCGCAAGGAAGCTATCGTTAAGCTCTACATCAAGCCCTGCTGGACCAGCATAGCTCAAGAACCAAATGGCAATCGAACCTCCAAAAATGAAGGTTCCCGCTTTTCGAATGAATCCCTTTCCTTTTTCCCACGTGCTACGAAATAAGGTACGTCCTTGTGGTATCCGATAAGGAGGCAGCTCAATAATAAACATAGAGCCTTCCTGCTTTAATACAGTAGAAGAAAATAATTTTGCTAATAAGAGCGATAAAACAATACCTAATACATAGATAGACAAGACAATAATGGCTTGATTAGCTGCAAAGAACGTTCCTACAAATAAGCTATAGATCGGCAAGCGAGCCGAACACGACATAAGAGGTGTTAACAAAATGGTTAAAAGTCGTTCCTTGGGCTGTTCAATTGAACGTGCCGCCATGACTCCCGGTACATTACAGCCAAAACCGATGATCATGGGAATAAAAGCTTTTCCGTTTAACCCAATCATCTCCATAATTTTATCCATGACCATGGCAACCCGTGCCATATAGCCAGAGTCTTCGATAAGTGAGATAAGGAAAAATAATACAAAAATCTGCGGAATAAAAACAAGCACGCCTCCGACTCCGGCAACAACACCATCTAGTAGAGCCGCTTGCAAGAATTCAGAAACTCCGACTCCCTCCAAGGTAGCTCGCATCCAATCCGTAAATGGCCCACCCAGGAAATCATCGAAGGCATCAGATATCGGCGCCCCAATCCATTCAAATGTTAATTTAAAGGTGAGATACATAAACAATAAAAAGATAGGCAAGCCTAAAAATTTATGTGTTAAAAAGGAGTCAATGCGATCCGTCCAGGTTTTCTCAACCTGTCTAACCTGCTCCCTGCAACTAGAGATCATGTCATGAATAAGGGTACTGCGCACTTTGCGTATATATTGCTGGAGTGTACAATTTTGGAAACTCTCCATTTTTTTGATGTTCGCTTCTGCTTGCTTGTAGATCTCTTCTAATCGGGCTCTTGATACATATTTCTCCAACAAGTCATACACTAATTGGTTGCCTTCTAAAAATTGCAGAGCTAACCAACGCTTCGGAGGTAGCTGTTCCAAGTTTGCCGGCAATAATTCCACAAGCGTAGTGATTGTTTCCTCAAGTACTTCTCCATAATTTACATGGAACGGACGATTTGGCTTTTGTACTACTTGACTAAAGCTATCAGCTAGCTGCTGGCATCCAGCCCCTGTACGGGCAACAATCGGCAAAACAGAGCATTGGAGCTTCTCAGCTAGCTTTGTCTCATCAATGGCAAAGCCTCTAGCTTTTGCAACATCTGTCATATTTAGTCCAATTACCATTGGCGCTCCGTATTCCAATAGCTGTACGGTTAAATACAGATTCCGTTCTAATTGCGAGGCATCTACAATATTTAACAGCACGTCCGGATGGTGATCTACTAAATATTGAGTGGCCACACCCTCGTCCTTGGACAGAGGATTCAATGAATAGATTCCTGGTAAATCAATCAGCCGACCTTGTTTGTTACGGAGCAAGCCTATCTTTTTCTCAACAGTTACACCGGGCCAGTTTCCTACGTATTCATATGAGCCGGTCAGGATGTTGAATAATGTGGTCTTCCCCGTATTTGGGTTACCTGCAAGAGCAATCGTAATCATTCACACACGACCTTTATCTGTTTGGCTTCATTTCGTCTAATCCCGATAATTTGACCTCCTGCTTCCAATGTATATGGACCGCCAAATGGCAGTATTTTTTTTATGCGGACAACTGTTCCTTCCATAATGTCCAAATCGACTAAGCGCCGCCTCACTAGAGTGCTCACTTGAGTAATATCTACGATTCTGGCGGAAATCCCCGCTTTGACATCTGCTAGCACCATTACCTATCACCTCGTCCTTAAAGCTGTGTTCCTATAGAGCTGTATTTCAATCCGAAACGATAATCATTATCAATCTAGTTGTATTATAGTAGACATCTATTAGATTTAATGTGAAATAAATCACTACATGCAGCAGATTTTACTTTCTTAACAACAGAGGTATCTTTTTAGATAAAAGATAAAAGGTAGGATAAGATAGCATGAGGGCGGATTAAAAAAATAGGCTTAACCAGCTCATAGGAGCTAGCAAGCCTCAAATATGTAGAGGAAAATAAGCTTAGGATTTCTCATGCTGTGCATAACGTTTTTGCAATTTCTCACGATGAGATTGAAAAATCTCTTCAAGGGCAATATCATACTTGTTCGCAATGACGACGAGGTTCCCAAGCACATCCCCGAGTTCTTCTGTTAATTCTTGTTTTTTTTCTATCATGGTTCCTATCTTTTCATCCGGCCGATCTCTACCAATTTCCAGAGCTCTGATCGCCCTTGCTACCTCGCCCATTTCTTCTGCAAGAAAACCGATGCGAATAAAAATATCTAACTCCGACCATCCTCTTTGTTCATAATAATCCTTGACCCATTTTTGAAATTCTACGATGTTCAATCTAGCAGCAGCCTCCTTACTCAAACTATTGCTTACGTTTATCTAAAAATTCTATATAATGTTACATGACAATACAACCCTATACAATTGGTACGAACTGAATGGAGGTACTTGCATTGAAACGTCTAGCTGTTTTCTGTGGTTCAAGTAATGGAGCATCATCGGCTTATCGGGAAGGGGCTGTCCAATTAGGTAAAGAATTGGCTAAACGAGGCATTACATTGGTTTACGGTGGGGCAAGCGTTGGAATTATGGGCACAGTCGCTGACACAGTGTTAGAGGAGGGCGGCGAGGTAATCGGCGTCATGCCCCAGTTGCTCATAGATCGGGAAATCTCTCATCAGCATGTAACAAAGCTTTTCATTGTGGATTCCATGCATGAGAGAAAAGCTAAAATGGCAGAACTAGCAGATGGATTTATTGCGTTACCTGGGGGTCCTGGGACGTTAGAGGAATTTTTCGAGATATTTACTTGGGCCCAAATTGGAATCCATCAAAAGCCTCTGGGTCTTCTCAATATTAATCACTACTATGATCCGCTACTCGCTCTATTTGACCACATGGTAACAGAGCAGTTCTTACAGGCAAAATATCGCTCCATGAGCATCGTGGATTCAGATGCGAAGGCTTTACTGGATCAGTTTGAAACGTATCAGGCCCCAACTGTTAAAACATATTAGTTGTAATCCTGTAATCTTTCAGCATTAAAAAAGGGAGGGCTACCATCGCCTTCCCTTCTCCCTTTATCTCTATTCTTGATTTCCTTCCAACACTGTCAGTCTTATTCCACTGTAATTTTCTTCATGACTGTTTCGTGCAGTTGGGGTGTATAAACATGGACAGTAACATCGTACGTGCCAGGTTTAGAGAACTTTTGCTTGGCCGCATATACCGCCTTCTCTCCCTGCTTAGCTTTCACTAGCTCACGTGTACGTTGCCCCTCCAATTTTAATTCAATATCGACATACACCTCATCATAATTCTCCAGCCCGCCCAATTTGGCAGTTAAAATCGTTTGCTCTCCTACCTTAGGAGGTGCTGGTTCACTGCTAAATTCTGCTGTTATCTCTGGCTTAGGCCCTCTTGGTTGACACCCAACTAGCGCTAATACGCATAGGATGAGAATGAAGAGGGAAAGCAGGCTTCCTTTCCTGTTTTGGGGATTTCCCATCACTTTCAATCCTTTCATCCCTTCAGTACTCCTTCGCTGGCAAAGTGTGACTAGCTTAGCTTTATCTCCTGCCCCGCACGTTGTCCAAATGGAAAGATTTCTGCGAACGCTCCTTGTAAACCGAGAGTTCCGTATTTTTGTTGAAAGTGCTCTACACTTCCTTGCTGTATAATGCGTCCTTTTTGTAAAAAGATAGCTCGATCACACGCCAGTTCCGCAATATTAAGCTGATGCGTAGAAAAAATAACACTACTTCCTTCCCGCTTAATTTGTTGAACTAACTGGACAAACTCTTCCATCCAGTAAGGATCAAGTCCGTTGGTAGGCTCGTCTAGGACCACCAAGGCTGGCTTTGCCAATATAGCCTGTGCAAATAACAAGCGCTGCTGCATTCCTTTTGAGAACGTGCTGACACGTTTGTCTTGTACATCCGTAAGGCCGACTAATTCGAGCACTTCTTCGGTTCTTGTCACCTTAATTTTACGTAAGGAAGCATAAAATTGTAAAGTCTCCCGAGCTGTCAGTCCATTACCGAAGTTGAACTGATCGGGCATATAGCCGATCTGGTTAGAATACTCAGTACGATTTTCCTTCCAGCTCATGCCATTTACAGTAATGTTACCTTCAGACGGCTGTGTAATGCCTACGATCATACGTAAAATAGTACTCTTCCCTGCTCCATTACCGCCACATAATGCCACGATCTCACCAGCATCCATCGAAAGCTCAAATGGTTCAACTAATGTTTGCTGTTTGATCCGTTTACTCACACCCTTCATAAGCAAACGTTCCTTTTTCGATGCACTAGATTTTACATCATGCGTATCTAGCACTTTATTTACTGCTTCAGATCTGCTACCCACGGTATCGCCTTCTTTCCCAGGCCAAGATAGAGCCAGCCATCATCAATACCACCCAAAGCAAGCAAAAAACAGCGAACAAAGTCGTACCCATACTGGTCTTTAACCAGTCTACCCATTGGTAGTACTCTGGACCAAAAATAGAGCCGCCCCCCATTTTCATGACCATAAAAATACGAACTAATTCGGCTGGATTCAATATGGTTAAAATTTGCACCGCAGGCTTAATTGCTTGATAAGGCAACCAGCCCAGAACGGAGATCAATAGGGTAGGCCAAGCTAAAATAAACAAGAACCAAATGCTAACACCAACCGTTAAAGCCTGCCAACGATTCTGACAGAAGGTTCCGATCCATACGGCAATCCCTAAAAACAGCAAGATTAATAAGATAGAAAAAAGGAAGAAAAACAGTAACAGCGAAAGCGTAAAGCCTTTGCCAAACAAAGCTCCTACCAATCCAGATAGGCCATATCCAAAACTGATAATCGCAATTAAAACAGCAGCTAGCCCCAGATATTTCCCACCAAGAAACGCGGATGTAGAGAGCGGATACGTAGAAAGTAACTGCCAGCTTCCTTCCTCCTTTTCCGAAGTAATAGAAAAGGAACCAAGCAACAACGTCATCAGTGGTAATAAATATAAGATTAAATTAAGCATAGCTCCTGTCGTATGGGTATACCCCTCCATGTAGGCTTGGGCTTGAATCAACAACAAAGCTAGGCTAAATAGCGAGAAGAGGGCTAAGAATGAATAGGCCCACGGATTGCGAAATCCAATCTGTATTTCCCGCTTGGCGATATGGATAGCTTGCATATCAACACTTCCTCTATCTGTAGTCCCTCGGGCAAGTGTGCTTTAACAAAACGTCCTAGTGCCCAGCTCCACTAGCCGGTGTTTCAGCGGATGGAGCAGAACCATTGTGTTCGCCTGCGCTTTTACCTGCATCGTGCTGTTGTGTTGAATGCCCCTCAGCTTTACCTGCATCATGCTGTTGTGTTGAATGCCCCTCAGCTTTACCTGCATCATGCTGTTGTGTTGAATGATCGCCTGCTTTGCTTGCATCATGCTGCTGTGAATGTTCGCCAGCCTTGTCTCCCTCTTTATGCTCCATATCACCATGATGCTTCCTATCACCGTGATGCTCCATTTGATCCATATTCATTTCCCAATTATGGCTGTTAAGCTGCTCCGCTGTCAGGATTTTGCCTTTACCTTGTTCTTTTACGAACGCTTCCGCAGATTGCTTATCTTTAAAAGAGTACACTCCGTAAGCCATTGGTGTTTTAAATTCTTTATCGTAAGCAAAAGTAGCATCGTTTAGATTCATCCACTCTTTCGTGTGGTAATCACGCACGAATTTCACGTCAATTTTTTCAGTTCCATTCTTTTTAATCCAAGCAAACAGATCGCCGATATCATCAAATTTAAGCGCTTTTCCATCTTTTAAAATGATTTCAGTTGCATTATGATCATCAGCGATTTGCATGTTGCAGATATCGCATTTATCAACGCTTTCATTAATCGCCACCGGCTGTGCTGACTGTCCTCCACAGCCTGTCATTAAAGCTGAAACCAATGCAATGCTTGCCCAAATCATATGTGTTTTTTTCATTTTGTACGAACCCCCATTAAATAGATAAAATAAATGCTTCCGAAAAACATAATCGCACTAATCACAAGGATCATCGGCGAATGAGTTGCAGGTGCTTGGTTTTGTTGCTCGATTGGCGCCATCAAAGGCTGTGGATCATGCAGAAATGCGCCAGAATGATCATCAAACATGCTCTCTAAAAATAATAGTCCCGGTGATTGAAAGAAAATCTGGAATGCCTCTACCTGATCTGTTAAAGCAAAGAAAAATGGATTAATACGGTAGGACAAATCGCTCTTACCATCCCCTTGCAAATCTACGCTTTGAGCACTGTCCCAATAATTCATCTGCAAAAGGTTATCTGTACTGCCTTGAGCCTCTGCCTGAGTTACGTTTCCAATAAAATGATTGCCTGTAAATAAATTGTCTTTCGATTCTTTCAATTGCAAACCGATGTAATTTTGCAATATTTGATTATAGGAAATTTCATTCTTTTCTGCCGCTTCTACATAAAGCCCCACGCGGTTTCCTTCCACGTAATTACGTTCCACTCTTGCCTTTTGCACATCAAACAGCAGGATGCCTTGGGAGTTAACGCTCTCATTTTGCTTGGTGAATCGGTTATCTGTAACGATTGCATTGTCCGAGCCCATGACCATACCGCCAGTTACATTCCGATCGCCCTGATTGTGTCTTAAGGTAACATCATTACTAAACATGAGATGATAGCCATAACGGGAATCGTAAACCATGTTTTTCTCCACACGGTTGTTGTGACTGGTCTCTACATAGATACCGTCAAACATATTTTCAACCAAATTCCCGATAATGGTATTGTTGTTGGCCTCTTTCAAGTCAATTCCATTTCCCTTTTTTCCTGGACTACGTGTTTCATTTAAACCAGTAGGAATAGCTTTTCCTGCCAACAATCCTTTGATTTTGTTGCCAATGATCTGGTTATGCTCACCGTTGCGTAGCTGAAGACCTGTTCCCTTTGTTTCAATCGTGAGCTCTTTTACTACATTTCGGCTGCCTTCCACTACTAACGTAGCAGTCTCTGCACCTTGACGTTCATCTAATAAAGTAAGACCACGAAGACTTGCTTGGTTACTTTTCAAAGTGACTACAGGAGCATCCCCTTGGCTACGTACAGTTACGGTACCCTCTGCCTCTACATGAATCGGCTTAGTGATCAGGATAGGACCACTGTATTCTCCTGCTGGCACTTTGAGTATCGTATCCGTCTTAGCCTGATCAATCAGTTGTTGTAACTCATTTTTCATCTCCTCGGCTTGCGCCGGTCGTATGATGAAACCACTAGCTACCAAACAGGCCAGCATCAGAACCAAGCAAATATAACTACCTATCCTGAAAGCTGTATGTCGCCGCATAAGTCCCCTCCTTTTTGGGGTATGGTAAGCGCAGTCATCCAATCACGCCATTATTATGATAAATATGTCGCTATAACACAGCATGACTCGAAAGGGCTAGTGGGGTATATCAAATGTGCTTCCTTTTGCAAAGATTTAATAAATTGGACAATATTTACTGAAAAGTAAGGAAACTCGCAAAAAAATAAGCCTGTCTCATTCCTTCAGACAGAGCTTATTTTATCAGAATTGATTTATTTACCTTCTACAGCACGGTAAGCAGAATGGCATGTTGGTCCTACATGTTGGTTTAACGGGAATGCTTGGCGAATCGCTTCTGTAATGAAAGCCTTCGCTGTTTTAACAGCATCCTTCACTTCCGCTCCTTTTGCCAATTCAGCAGTAATTGCAGCAGAATATGTGCAGCCTGCCCCATGAGTAAATGTGGTATCGAATTTTTCTGTTTCTAAGATTTCGAATGACTCCCCGTCAAACAAAAGATCTACCGCTTGGCTATCCTCAAGACGACCGCCGCCTTTGATCAAGACATATTTGGCTCCCATCTCATGGATTTTCTTCGCCGCCGCTTTCATATCTTCAACCGTATTAATCTTTAAACCACTAAGAAATGCAGCTTCGGGCAAGTTAGGTGTTACAACCATTGCTCTTGGGATTAACTCTTCTCGCATCGCTTTAATAGCTTGCTCATTTAAGAGAACAGTGTCTTCCCCTTTGCAAATCATTACCGGGTCAACAACAACCTTCGTTACATTATATTCAGCAATTTTGCGGGCAGCCAGCTCAATTACTTCTTTTGTTGCCAGCATCCCTGTCTTCAGGGCATCTACTCCCACATAATGCATAGTTGTTTCCAATTGTGCCTCAATCGCTTCAAGAGGTTGCGGATAAACGAGATGGGCCCAGTTTTCATCCATAGCTACTAATGCTGTAATAGAAGTCATTCCATAAACATTGCGTTCCTGAAATGTTTTTAAGTCTGCCTGAATTCCTGCTCCACCGCTTGAATCTGAACCCGCGATAGTCAGAGCTTTATGCATAGTCATGTGCTTAAAATCCCCCTTGTACTATTCCTGCTTTATACCTGCTAGTATGATTGCTATTCTTCTTATATTGTAAACCTGATGCTCTCAACATAACAGAATAAATTTTAGAGAAGTATACTTTCCGATCATATTGTAAGAAGGTTCCTCTTATGCTTGCCTGTACGATCCAAGCTCCTTATGTTACTTTTACAAATAGAAGCCTATATTCGCTTGTAGGAGATACTTTCAAGCCATGCTTAAAAAGATAATGGAATAATCATATAAAAAAACTCTCCTGCGCCTTCACCAAAGCGCTAGGAGAGTTTTTTCATTTTATATCTTATAGTTTAGCAAATTTCATTGTGTCGCGAGCAATCATTACCTCTTCGTTTGTAGGGATAATGAAAGCTTTAACTGGAGAATGATCGAAAGTAAGATCAGTTTCTTTACCGCGTACGTTATTTTTAGAACGGTCGAAGTATACACCCATCCACTCTAATTTATCCAATACGCGGCCACGGATGATATCACTGTTTTCACCAATACCGGCTGTGAAAATGATTGCATCTACACCGTTCATTTGCATAGCATAAGAACCGATGTAGTTACGGATTTTTTCTACAAAGATTTGTAGAGACAGCTCGGCACGCTCGTCATTGTTCTCTGCTGCAGACTCGATATCGCGAAGATCGCTAGACAATCCAGAAACAGCTAGAAGACCAGACTTTTTATTTAGGACATCTACTAATTGGTCAACAGAAAGTCCTGTTTTTTGTTGTAGATAAGGAAGCAATGCTACGTCGATATCTCCAGAGCGCGTACCCATTGGCAAACCAGCAAGTGGTGTAAAGCCCATGGATGTATCAATGGATTTACCACGGTAGATAGCAGCCAAGGAAGCACCGTTACCCAAATGGCAGCTAATCAAACGTAGTTTTTCTACTGGACGATCCAACAATTCAGCAGCACGCTGCATCACATACTTGTGAGAAGTACCGTGGAAACCGTATTTACGGATACCGTACTTTTCATAGTACTCAGTTGGGATACTGTACAAGTAAGATTTAGCAGGCATAGTTTGGTGGAATGCTGTATCAAAAACTGCAACCGCAGGAACGTTCGGCAGAATCTTTTGGAATGCAGTAATTCCCATGATGTTTGCTGGGTTGTGTAGAGGAGCTAGCTCAGAAAGCTCTTCTAGTTTTTTAATTACTTCATCTGTTACCAATACAGAATCTTTAAAAGTCTCGCCGCCGTGAACTACACGATGACCAATGCCATCCAATTCTGTAATATCTTTAATAGCGCCTTTTTCTGGATCAGTTAACAAAGCAATTAGTTTTTTTACAGCTACTTCATGGTCTTTCAGATCAAGCGTTTCTTTTAGCTTCTCTCCATCGCCTACTTGGAATGAAGACATGGAATCCTCCATGCCAATACGCTCCATTAGACCTTTTGCCAATACACGCTCAGAAGGCATGTCAAACAATTGGTATTTCAAAGAGGAGCTACCACAGTTTACGGATAGTACGATTGCCATATGATCACCTTTATCCTATCTTGTTGTTTGTCTTTCGTTGTCTCTCTCGATTAATGAGAAAATCAGCATAGACCGATTTCATCACAATCTCTAGTAATCTACTTTAGCATGAATCCTCGCATCTGTGAATGTTATCACAAGAAATTCAGACTCTTTCAAAAACTGTTACTTTTAGTATGCCCAAAACGACACAATCTTACTCAGCGCTCGTTCATCATCCTTCTCCGCATACCTCGGCAATGCTTTTCCCTCCTCGAAAGGCATGCCCGCTTTTTACTTTCGTACCAAGGGTTTTAAACCCACAGCGCTCGTATACACGTGCCACCTGTTCTGTGATGGGAAAACAAATAAGCTTTGTATTCCACGTTCTACTAGTTCCTTTCGCATATGAATAATGAGCTGACGAATGACTCCCTCCCCTCTAAATTTGGGTAGAATAGCAACATTTTCCAACATAGCTGTATCTTTTAGAAAAGGAATATTCAAGCTCAGAAATTGAAGGTTAATTTTTTTAAAAGCTTCTATCATAACTCTTTACACTGCCTATACCTTTTTAATAATTCTCGTTATCTAACCGATTTAATCTTTGCTTAAATCCCGTCCATTAATAAGCTCAGCCTTTTCCTCTCTTCCTACCACTATAATTCCTTTTGTAAAAAAACTCATTTCTCTTTCATAGAATCTTCATCCCAGCTTAACCTCATCTCCTGACAAGCTCTTTACAATGAAAAGCGAAAACGAGCTTTTAACAAGGAAAAGGAGCGATTCAACCAATGGAAGTAAACCGTCGTCAGTTTTTAACATTTCTTGGAACCGGCACTGCTGCTCTCGCTTCATTGGCTACGGGAATTCCGGCTCTTGCCAAAGGAGAGTCCATTTCTGGGAAAACAGCAGATCATCTATTTGGCCTCCAATCTCCTCCTAAAGCCTTTCATCCGAAATTCACCCCGATTAAACCAAGTACAAAGGATGACGTCATTCTTCCCCAAGGCTTCTCTTACAATGTCATTGCCCTTTATGGTGATAAAATTAACGCTTCCGGCGATACTTTTGGTTTTAATGCTGATTTCAACTGTTTTTTGCCAATGAACGGAAAATCCGATCATGGTTTACTCTGGACGAATCATGAATATTGCGGCGAGCTAGAATACTATGTAAATGGCTATGATAACCTGAACGCTGATCCCAAAAATAATAAACGTACGCAAGAACAAATCAGTAAATACCTGTACGCATTAGGTGGGTCTGTCATTGAAATTAAAAAGGAGCAAGGTAAGTGGACATTGGTTCCTGACTCCAAATATGGTCGCCGTGTTAGCGGATTAACCAAACACCTCATGACAGGCCCTGCCGCTAGCCTGGCGAAAGAAGTAGTCGGTACATTTGCCAACTGCTCTGGCGGTGTCACCCTGTGGAATTCTATTTTGTCCTGTGAAGAGAATTATCAGGATGTGGTCATTGACTGCAAGCTTGCTGATGAGCGACACTATGGCTGGGTAGTGGAGGTGGACCCATTCGATCCAAGCTCTACTCCTAAAAAGCATACGGCACTTGGACGCTTTTCGCACGAAAATACCGCTATGACACTAGCTCCTGGCGGTCAATTAGTGGTATACATGGGCGATGACGCTACTGATCAGTACGTGTATAAATATGTATCTAAAAATAAGTACGATAAGGCTAAAGGTAAAGCCAACAGCAAGCTGCTAGAGGAAGGCACGCTGTATGTGGCCAATTTCGCAAAGGGGAAATGGATAGCTCTCGATTACCACAAGACAGAAGCCTTGCAAAAAGCTGTGGACAAAGAAAACAAACCGCAATTTACTTCCCAAGCAGATGTGTTGATTAACTGTCGCATCGCTGCAAAAGTAGCCGGTGGGACACCAATGGACCGTCCCGAGGATGTGGAGGTTCATCCGATTGATGGTTCTATCTTTATTTCCCTAACTAACAATAAAAATCATAGTAACTTTTATGGTCATATCATGCGGCTGTTTGAAAAGAATAACGATCACGCTGGCGTAGAGTTTGATTTTGAAATCTTTGCGACAGGTGGTCCGCAAAGCGGCTTTGCGGCTCCAGATAATCTGGCCTTTGATAGTGCAGGCAATCTGTGGGTCGTGACTGACATCTCCTCTGGTTCTATGAATACGGGAATCTACCGTTCCTTTGGAAATAATGGAGTCTATTTTATTCCTACTTCTGGTGAGCATAAAGGCGTAGCTAGTCAGTTTGCTTCAGCCCCAGTTGGTGCGGAGATGACAGGACCTTGGTTTACACCCGATGAAAAAACTTTATTTTTATCCGTTCAGCATCCTGGCGAAAATTTAGAGTCTTACGATAAGCCAACCAGTCACTGGCCTCGCGGAGCATCCTCTCTCGCCTTGCCAGGGGTAATTGCTATTAATGGATTTTAGCCACTACACCTGCCTTTTTGAAGGTAGATAGACACTCTATATTTAAGGAAGGGAGATAAATCCACATGCTATCATCTATTGGGATTCCAGGTCTTATCCTGATTTTAATTATTGCATTGGTTATCTTTGGCCCTAGCAAGCTGCCTGAGATTGGTCGTGCCTTTGGACGTACCCTAAGTGAATTTAAAACAGCAGCCAAGGATTTAACCAAGGACGAGGAACCGGTTCAGTCCTTAGAACCAGCGAAAACGACAGAAGCAACAAAAGCTATGGAGCCAGCTAAAAAAGAGGTTTCCTAATTGGTTTGTTCGAATCTAGTTGAAAGAGGTAGAATTTCATTGGACCCTTCCAACACTCCAAGTCATATCTTCGACCATCTAAGTGATATGCGAAAACGGATTATTATTGTCATTGCCACATTTTTGATCAGCTTTGTTGTCTGTTTTTTGTATGTAGATTTTATTTATCAATTCCTCACGAATCGTTCTGGAGAAAAGCTGACCATCTTAGGCCCTACCGATGTACTAACCATTTATATGAGGCTATCTGCATGGGCCGCAGTCGCGATTACGATTCCGATTGCAGCTTTTCAGATATGGGGCTTTGTTTCTCCAGCTTTAACCACTAGAGAACGTCAGGTAACATTGATGTATATTCCCGCTCTGTTTCTGTTGTTTATCAGCGGGGCAATGTTTGCCTATTTTATTTTGTTCCCGATGGTGTATCAATTCGTGCTAGGATTGTCCAACAATAACTTTCAGCTCTTCATTACGGCTAGCGACTATTTCAGCTTTATGCTCGCTTTTTGCCTACCCTTCTCGGTATTATTCGAGCTTCCACTGGTGGTTTTATTTTTCAGTCATTTGGGCATTGTGAATCCGCATCGGTTAGCAAAATTACGCAAGCCCGCTTATTTTCTACTATCCATCATTTCTATCTCGGTAACTCCACCAGACATCATATCGGACATATTGGTCATTGTACCGCTGATTGGGTTATACGAATTAAGCATTGGAATCTCAAGAATAGTGTATCGTAGAAAGCTAGAGAGAGAGCAGACTACCCTAGGATAGTGAATTGTTAAAAGAGGCGGCCCATCTCCGATCAAAATCGGGATGAAGACCGCCTCTTTTGCTATACAATGTTCATTCTATCGATTATCCACTTTCTCCGGATGCATGTCATGATTCATCATGCGATGCTCCGCCATCTCTTCAAATTTAGTGCCTGGCTTCCCATAATTGCAATATGGATCAATCGAAATACCTCCGCGTGGAGTGAATTTCCCCCATACCTCAATATATTTTGGGTCCATTAGTTTAATTAAATCGTTCATAATAATATTCATGCAATCCTCATGGAAATCACCATGATTGCGGAAACTAAATAGATACAGTTTTAAGGATTTGCTTTCAACCATTTTCTTATCAGGTATATAACTAATATAAATGGTTGCAAAATCTGGCTGACCTGTCATTGGACAGAGGCTGGTAAATTCGGGGCAATTAAATTTTACCCAATAATCGCGATATGGGTGCTTATTATCAAATGCTTCTAAAACATTTGGATTATATTCATAATAATACGCTGTCTGTTGATTGCCAAGCAGCGTTAAATCTTTTAATTGCGGGTTGGTAGATTGATTATTATGGGTCATCTTTATGAAACTCCTTTAGCTCTTTTTCTCACATCTGCAAGGCACATTTCGGCGGACGATCTTACACGCCTCGTTTATTGCCCCACAGCAGGGTGTGTAGCTGGGGCAGAACTTTGGCATTGTTAAACTCTTTGGTCATGGCTACCTTGTCCACTAACCATTCCAATGATTGTAGTAAATGATCACGCAAGCCTTCTCGTTCACCTTCAATATCAGCTAATTCAGGATTCCCTACTTGCAAATAAAACGGCACCTGCGGATAACGCTGATGTAATTCTTTTGCATACTGGAAATCCTCGTCGTTAAATACAACTACCTTCATGCTAACCTGTTGATCAGTTGATTGAAGAGGGTTGTCAGTAAGCTTGGCAACGATTTCATCCAGTCGGTCTATATTTGTCGTCATCCCGGAGCTAGGTGGTTTCGGAGATAAGGTGATATCATCCACTTCAGCTAACCATTCCTGCCATCTGCTCCCCTGGGTTTCCACACCAATGCGAATGTTGTGGGAATGCAGCAACTGGACTAGTTCTCCAAGCGGGGCCAGCAATAGCGGATTGCCCCCTGAGATCGTGACATGCGAGAAGCAGTCTTTGCCAAGCTTCTGTAGCTGATTCCAAATTTCTTCTGCTGTCAGCATGCTGATTTGCTCTTTAGCCGAGCCATCCCATGTAAAGGCAGAATCACACCAACTGCACCGATAATCGCAGCCAGCCGTACGTACAAACATGGTTTTTTGCCCAATAACCATTCCTTCTCCTTGGATTGTCGGGCCAAAAATTTCCAGCACAGGAATGCTACTCATGATACATCCACTCCCGGCGCATTTCGGCGTAGCTAGTTGGTGTCTCGAATAGCCGTACAAATTCCACACGTACACCCTGTTCCTGATAAATAGAGCTATTGGTAAGCGACTCTTCCATTTTTTCGAAAATCCACGCTACCATATTTTCTGCTGTTGTATTCATTGGCGGTAACGTTTCATTTAAATAACGATGATCTAAATAAACCTCGATCTGTTCCTTCCAGATCGTTTTAATGTCTCCGAAGTCTACGGTAATCCCAATTTCATTGGGACAACCACTAATGCCAAACACAACCTTATAGGTGTGTCCATGTAAATTCTTACATTTCCCTTCGTAAGCATGCAGATGATGAGCGGCATCAAAAGTGAATTCTTTACTTACCAGCACTCGCTTTTGATGATAACGCAACTCGTTCTTCTGGATATCCTGTTCATATCGCTGCAAGCGTTCGACAATGCGAAAATCATAGAAGTTTCCCATTGTTCGCACGCTCCTCTTCGTATGCTTCCAGGCCCGCGGCACGCAACTGGCAAGCAGGGCATTCCCCACATCCATCGCCAATCACTCCGTTGTAGCAGGTCAAGGTTTTTTCACGGATATACTCAAACGCACCCAGTTCATCGGATAGCTTCCACGTCTGCGCTTTGTTTAGCCACATAAGCGGTGTATGGATCACAAATGGATAATCCATCGCTAACTGCAAAGTGACATTGAGTGATTTGATAAAGGAATCCCGACAATCTGGATAACCGCTAAAATCGGTTTCGCAAACACCAGTAATGATATGCCGAGCACCAATTTGCTTAGCGTAGACCGCTGCAAACGACAAAAAGAGCAGATTGCGTCCATCCACAAATGTATTGGGGATTTCACCTTCTACCTGTTCAATCGCTACATCATCGCGTGTCAACGCATTAGGAGCCAATTGGTTTAACAGACTCATATCCATAATCGTCTGCCCTACACCTTGTTCCTTGGCAATTCGCTGCGCACATTCAATTTCTTGCTTGTGACGCTGGCCGTAATCAAAAGTGACTACTTCCACCTCACCAAACTGTTTTAATGCCCAAAACAAACACGTTGTGCTATCTTGGCCACCACTAAATACAACCACCGCTTTGTCTTTTTTCATCTCGCTTCATCCCTTTCGTGTTCTTGAAGAATCGTGTCTTCAAGGGTCTACGAAGAAAGAGCGTTCTTGAACTTTCATATGAAACTTGTCCCCAGGTAGTTTTTTATAGAGGGAGTTCGCGAACCTCTCCCATGCACCAAGGCATGGAATTCTTCTGGTTGTCTGGTTGCGGTAAACAGACTTCTCCATTATACGCTGTTTTGATAGAAAGCATAAGGTTGTTTTACAAATTACAAATTTTTACTCAGAAAATCCTGCTAGCTATAAAATACGACCATTTATATACTCTTGACATCCTCACAGGTACAAGCTAAACCCTATCAGTAATAAAAATAAAACAAGGTAGGAACACCATTCCTACCTTGTCTAATCCGAAAGACTTGTTATATTCCATCTATGACCCATACAAGCCTTCTTATTGGTCTCTTTCTCTTGGATTCAGCCAAATCTAGTTTCTTTCACACAATCCTTTATTTCTGTTCACCATGGTTTTGCATATTATTAAGGCCATAAACTGTTTATATTTTCCCTTGTTTATTAACCAATACAAGAATAGCTTCTACAGCTTCTTCAATTGAACAATGGGCGGTTTCTAAAATGAAATCAGGGTTAACCGGCGGCTCATAAGGCGCACTAATTCCTGTAAACTGGCTTATTTCTCCAGTCCTTGCTTTTTTGTACAAGCCCTTCGGATCTCTTTGTTCACAGACCTCTAACGGACACTTCATATAGATTTCATAAAAAACCTGATCAGCAAACAGCATTCGAGCCATTTGCCGGTCTTCTTCATAGGGGGAAATAAACGAAACGATAGTAATAAGCCCCGCATCCACAAACAGCTTGGCTACCTCTGCTACCCTGCGAATATTTTCTTGTCGGTCTTCTTTGCTAAATCCCAAATTTTTATTCAAACCATGCCGGATATTATCGCCATCCAGCACATAGGAGCGAATTTTTTGAGCCAACAGCGCCCGCTCAACAGCAAATGCAATCGTTGACTTCCCTGATCCGGATAATCCAGTTAGCCATAACACACAGCTTTTATGGCCGTTTAGTCCAAAGCGTTCCTGTTGTGTTACTGTTGAGGTTTGCCACACAATCTGTTGCGTATGATCAGTCGGTTGGTTACTCATTTCCTCACTCCCTCCCTCTTTTTTATTACATTATGCACAGTTGCTTGTACGATTGTTAGGCATACTCCGCTCGGTTTGACGGGCTTCTTGCTTCTGTCCCAATAGTGTGTCGGTCGCTTTATATTTGAATATAGTAGTAAGGGAAATGAACAAGATAGCTGGCAGTCCAATACAGGCAAAATTCCGGTTTAGAAAAGGGGGATTTGACATGTTATCTTTATCTGAAGCCCTTTTAATAAGCGCCCCTAACGGTGGTGGTTTGGCTTGTTATGAAAACAGAGTAATGCACGTATTTGATAACTTCTCATCAACGGGACTTGCCATACACAACTCATCTGTCATACGTTCTTTTCACCTTGCTGATTTAGCTTTACTCATGTTCTATCACCCTGATGGTACTCAAAAAAAGTTGATGAATCATGATCTGGCTGATATCCATGACCTGCTGGTACAGGATGATGTGTTATATGCTGTTTCTACTGGCACAAATGAAGTTGTTTCGCTTTGTACAGATACTGGGGAAGTTATGCAACGATGGTCATTTCCTGGTGAAGGAGATTCTTGGCATGTAAATTGTATTGATTTCTGGAATGGCCGCTTGGTGGTAACTGCCTTTTGTGAGGGAGTAAAACACGGAGATTATTATAAAGATCCTCTTTACAATGGCTTTGTCATGGATGTGGAAACTAAGGAAAAGCTCTGGTTGGAACTGACTCATCCCCATACTCCAAAAGCAGAAGGGAATCGTCGTTATGTATGCGATTCAGGGCTACAACGTCTTTTAATACAAGAAGATGATCAGATTCATTCATTAAGTCATCCCGGATATCCACGCGGGCTCTGTTTTACAGATGATTACATTCTGCTGGGGGTCAGTCAGCCACGTAATTTGACCACGGAAAAGAACGCCAGCATTAAGGTAATTGATAAAAAATCTTTAATCCAGGTCGATGAGATCGAGCTGCCATTCACAGAAGTCTATGACATAAAAATTCTTCCTGCCCAGTTCGTTCACAGCTATAGTTTTGATCAACTGACACTGTAAACAAAAAACATTCCACGTTCCTAATTCATGGACACGTGAAATGTTTTTTCTTTTTTTATCTATTCATAATCAAAGTGATCGGGATCGGGGCCGAAACGTTGATCTCGATTCAATCCGTCTAACAGCGCCATGTCTGCATCCGTAAGCTCAAAATCAAATAGACCCGCATTCTCAATAATCCGTTCTTTTTTCACAGATTTAGGTATAACCAGGACATTATGCTGTAAATCCCAGCGTAACACGATTTGAGCAGGAGTTTTCTGATAGCGCTCTGCCATTTCTTGCAGCAGAGGAACCTCCAGATTGCCTCGCATCAGAGGACGCCAAGCCTCTACATAAATTCCGTTCTGCTCGCAGTACTGACGCAATTCCTTCTGTATTAAATATGGATGCATCTCTATCTGGTTCAGCATCGGTTTCACTTCACATACTGACAACAAATCTTCCAAATGATGAATATGAAAATTACTTACACCAATCGAACGGACAAGCCCTTTTTTATAAAGAGTCTCCAACGCTCTCCACGTCTCTTTATATTTACCAGGAACCGGCCAGTGCACCAAATATAAATCAATATAATCCAAGCCTAATTTTTGAAGACTAGCATCAAAGGCTTGTAAGGTTGACTCATAGCCTTGCTCCGTGTTCCACACCTTTGTCGTGACAAAAATCTCGTCACGTGGAATTTTACTATCTCGGATCGCTTTGCCGACTCCTGCTTCATTTTCATAAATTGCCGCTGTATCGATGCTGCGATAGCCAGCCTCCAGCGCCATATGAATGGCTTTCTCCACTTCAGCGCCGTCTTCTGCCTTATAGACTCCAAGCCCTAGCCACGGCTTTACTACTCCGTTTGCCAATGTTGCTCCATCTGTCTTATGTAACGTCATATCTATCCCTCCGCTCACAAAAGTCTCAACGCTATGATAGCATACAACAACCCTTTTAAAAATTTTTTCAAAAAGTGTGAAAGAAAATCCCTCTCCTACGTTATAGCTTATGATTTAAATAAAAACACCCTTAGATATCGTTAGCTAACCCACATCATTGTGAAAGTACAAAAAGGAAAAAAAGCTGCGCAGCTCCCTTTTTGAATAGGAGGACTTACACCAATGCAGGACGACCAAGAGTTGGTTGTTCTTGTGCAACGCGGACATAAAGAAGCCTATACACGCATTGTCGACAAGTATAAAGGTAAAATCTACGCTTACCTATACCGATGATAGGCCAGCAACAAGACGCACAAGACATGGCTCAAGATGTTTTTCTTAAGGCATATTGTCATATTCACCAATATAAACCGAAGCACTCCTTCTCATCCTGGCTGTACCGGATAGCAGCCAATCATTGTATAGATGAGCTCCGTAAACGAAAGAAATCTCCAAGGAAAAATCAAAATGAAACCACCTTGGTCGACAACCAAACACCAGAATACATTCTGTTGGAGAAAGAACGAAATCAAATATTACAATCTCACTTATTAGCACTGGATGAGTCATACCGAACGGTTCTCATGCTTCGTCATCACGAGCATTTCAGCTACAAGGAGATCAGGGATATTCTAGAAATTCCTGTGACCACTGTACAAATGCGCCTACATCGAGCACATAAAAAATTGCGTGAGAGCTTATTAGCCTCTGTTGAAGGAGGTGGATTCTATGACTTGTGTGAAATTGAGACTGTACCAAGCCTACATGAAAGATCTACTCTCTCCTGAAGAGAGCGAACGCTATGAATTGCATGTAGCGACTTGTTCGCAATGTCGGCGCCTTTTAGAGAAAGAAGAAGCAGAAGGGCATCTTGAAAGCCAAGACGTTGATGTTGATGTTGATATTGATGCTGATAACGGACATCCTAACGATCTTGTCACATGGGAGAATTGGGAGGAAGCCCTGATGGATATGGACATTCCACCTCTCTCCGAAACATTTACCCAAGATGTAGAAAGACGAATGGAGCACATTATACCATTGAAACCACCTATTAATTGGAAAAAAAGGAGCTGGAATATCGTGAAAAAAGCTACACTTGCTGTTGCCGGACTTACTTTAGCTGTTTCTTTAGGTACCTTTGTATCCCCTACCTTTGCCGATTATGTGCATAGTTTATTTTCAGATAATAAAAAAGCTGACATAGGACTAAAAAATGCCGCCACACAAGGATACGTACAAAAGCTAACTACAAAAGTGACCCAGCAAGGGATTACAATAGAAGCTAAAGAATTAATGGCAGATACATTACGGGTCGCTGTTCTATTGGACGCTATCGATAAAGAGGGCAAAAAAATACCTGTCGAAGAAATTACAAAAGCTGAAATGGATGCCCAGCTAACAGATGGCCAAGGAAAGCCGTTTAGCAAATCTGGTGGAATTACCGGTCCATTAGGTGACCTTCTCATCGTAAAACATGAGATTGCCAATCTGTTTACGGATAAGAATCCATTGCCAGACGAAATGTTTATGGATATTACTTTCACAAAAATCAAGGACATAAAAGGCGAATGGAAACTACGTATTCCAATTGATATGAAGAAGGCAAAACAGGTGACAAAAACCTTGCTTCCGAATAAACAATATACATCTGCGCAAGGTGTTACCATAGATCTACAAAAGCTAGATATAGCACCGAGTGCAACGCTCCTCACCCTCCGAAAGGAATGGACAGATAAAGAAAAGCAAAACATAAAGAAAATGATTGATCAGATTGGAGTAAATGAAAATTCGAGTGCTAAAGGAAAAGAAGAAGTAGAAGAGAAGCTAGAATTTGCCTCTTTAGAAATGCGTCAGATCGATATCGCTTATGAATTATTAGATGAGAAGGGAAATATCCTAGCAGCACAGGATGACAGTAAAGCTAGTAATAATAAAAACGTGATTCCCAATGGCTTCTCCGGAACAAGCAATCCAGATGGATCATATACAGTCTGGGATACCTTTACCCCACAAAGCCTGGAGCCTACGACCTTTAAACTAAAAGCGATCTATCGAAGTGAACCAGCTAGTTTTCAAACAAAGTTTTCACCAGCAACATTAGCTCAAAAGCCTGTTACTGCTACAGGAAGTGACGGTAGTGTATACACCTTTAAAAAAGTAAAAGTAGATACGGAAAATGAAAGGGTAGATCTTGAAATTGAAAGTGTTTTAGGCAAGAACGTTGTGAATACATCGATGTGGAGAGCAATCGATGAAACCGGTAAATCCTATCGTATCTATCAATCTTCTGATAACACGTTAACTATTCACGAGCTAACTACCATGCCAAAAGAGCTGACTATCAAATATCACTTTGCTAAAAAGGAATATAGAAATGTCGATTGGGAAGTAAATCTCACGGATAAAAAGCAGCAATAGGTTAGAAAAAATAGAAAGAGCCAGACATTCTGGCTCTTTTCCTTATGAGTAACTAGCTCTTCTTTCGCTTTACGCCAATACTTGCTTAATTCGTTCAATCGCCCAATCCAGCTCTTCTTTCGTGATAACCAGCGGCGGTGCAAAACGAATCGTCGTATCATGCGTTTCCTTGCACAGCAAGCCTAATGCTTTTAAGCTTTCACAATACGGACGTGCTGCTGTATCCAGCTCTAATCCGATAAACAACCCTTTACCGCGAATCTCTTTCATATGCGGGTTCTTGATCTCTTTCATTTTTTCCATAAAATAAGCGCCAAGCTCTAGGGAGCGTTCCACTAATCCTTCTTCTTCCAACACTTCCAACGCGGCCACTGCTACTGCACAGCCTAGTGGATTTCCACCAAAGGTAGACCCGTGGGAGCCTGGTTCGAATACGCCTAGTACCTCGCTGTCAGCGGCTACAGCAGAGATTGGGAAAACTCCACCGCCTAACGCTTTACCCATAATGTACATATCTGCTTTTATACCTTCCCAATCTGTGGCAAACATTTTTCCTGTACGTCCAAAGCCAGTTTGGATTTCATCTGCTAGCAGCAAAACATTATGCTCGTCACAGAGACGGCGCGCTTCACGTAAAAAGCCCTCCTCTGGGATAACAATCCCAGCTTCTCCTTGAATCGGCTCTACTAAAAAAGCGGCCGTATTAGGAGTAATCGCTTCTGCTAATGCCTTGCTGTCACCGTACGGAATAACCTTGAATCCAGGGGTGAATGGTCCAAAGCCGCGTTTATATTCATCTGCGGAAGAAAAGGAAGTGATGGTAACTGTTCGTCCATGGAAGTTCCCTTCACACACAATAATTTCCGCTTGATTAGCCGGTACTTTTTTACTATCATACGCCCAACGACGTACTGCTTTAACTGCTGTTTCTACCGCTTCTGCTCCCGAGTTCATTGGTATTACCATATCTTTGCCTGTCAAGGTAGCAACTTTTTCATAAAAATGACCAAGCTGATCGTTGTAAAAGGCTCGCGAGGTTAAGGTTACTCTATCCGCTTGATCCTTCAGCGCTTGAATGATTTTTGGGTGGCGATGTCCTTGATTCAAGGCAGAATACGCACTTAACATATCTAAATAGCGAGTGCCTTCAGGGTCTTCTACCCAGACGCCCTCTGCTTTGGAAATAACAATCGGCAATGGATGATAATTATGTGCTCCGAACCGTTCTGTCTGATCAATAATTTGTTTTGTCGTTGTCATAAATAACCCTCCCTATATCTGTCTGCTTATAGTTTTATGCATTTTCTATGCCAGCAAAAAATTGTAAAAAATTAAGCTTTTATGGCACGAAATGAGCTTACTACGCAAAAAAAGTTTGCACAAACAATAGCAAGAGGCCTTCACTAGCAAAAATATTTTGCACCTCCCTCTATCTATGTTAGAATGACTACACCAAATTGATAAAATGACGAATTGAGGTGAGCTGCTATGTCCACTTCTCGGTTGATGGACGGAACAACCTTTCTTGCAATGGTTGCTCATATTTTGGACGAAATGAATGAAGGTGTGCACGTGATCGACGCGGATGGCACCTCTATTTTATATAATCGTAAAATGGCAGAACTAGAAGGCATGCAAAAAGAGGATGTTCTTGGCAAGAAGCTGCTAGACGTTTTTCAATTTTCCCCTGGTCAGGAAAGCACCTTGCTTCAAGCTCTACATAAGGGAGAGAGCCTGCGCCAGATCAGACAAACCTATTTAAACGGAAAGGGACAAGAGATTACTACCATTAGCAACACTCTCCCCTTGCAGCAACATGGAAAAAATATTGGAGCAGTGGAAATCGCTAATGATGTAACCAAAATGGAGCGGATGATACGTGAAAATTATTTCGTAAAAAAAGAGATGGGTAACACTCGTTATACCTTTGCCAGCATTATTGGAAATAGTCCTGCCATTCGTGAAATGATTGAACATGCAAATCGAGTAGCACGCACCTCCTCCTCTGTTCTGATTGTCGGAGAAACTGGAACTGGCAAAGAGCTGTTTGTGCAAAGCATTCATAATGCAAGCATGCGAGCCAAGTCCCCTTTTATTTCGCAAAATTGTGCAGCTCTTCCTGACAGCTTAATCGAGGGACTATTATTCGGTACAACAAAGGGTGCCTTTACAGGAGCCATAGAAAGACCTGGTTTATTTGAGCAAGCAGAAGGTGGAACCCTGTTTTTAGATGAACTAAATTCGCTTAACCTATCCCTTCAAGCCAAATTGTTGCGCGCCCTGCAGGAGAAAACCATCCGACGCATCGGTGATACCAAGGATCGTACCATTAACGTACGCATTATCGCCGCCATTAATGAGGACCCAATCGAAGCAATCTCAGCAAACAAATTGCGGAAGGATTTATATTATCGTCTAGGTGTGGTCACCCTGCTCATTCCGCCGCTGCGTGAACGTCGGGAGGATATTCCTCCTTTAGTTACTCATTTCATCGAAAAATATAACCGCCTGTTTCAAATGGATGTAGTAGGTATAACCGAAGACGTACAGCGTTTTTTTGGAGATTATGATTGGCCTGGAAATGTTCGTGAGTTAGAACACTTCATTGAAGGTGCGATGAATTTAATGCTAACCGATGAAACCAGCATTGCACTTGACCATCTACCTCTCCACCATATTCGGCGTAAACTACCTGGATCAGCATCATTTCCTTCTTCGCCAGCCTTCGAGGGTCAGGAAAAAAAGGGTATAGATCATAAAGAAGCTCCTTTGTCATCTATTCCGTCTATTAGAGCCTATTCGACAGGAACTGCCAATACTCAACCAATTTTGCACGAATCTTATATTAAAGATACCCTACACCTCTTACAGCAGGATTCTTTATCACTAAAAGAAGTGCTACAATCCTTCGAAGCGATCTATCTTCAAAAAAAATTAGATCAGTTTGCAGGAAATATATCCCATACCGCAGAACATATAGGGATGAGTCGACAAAGTTTGCAATATCGCTTACGCCGTTTACAACAAGAAAATCAATAAGTATCAACATGCAAAAAAAATTGGCAGCAAAGTTTTTCACACAAAAACCGACAATTTTTTTTGCACCCCCTTTTATTTATCTTTATAATTCAGAAAATTGAAACTGGTACGAATGTTGCATAATGTTTTCTCTGTAAACGCATACATCTCACTGTGAGATCATAGAAAGGAGAGAAGGACATGTCCACACACCGTTCCTCTCATGAATTGCAACGCACGCTGAAAAGTAGACACTTATTTATGATCTCACTCGGCGGAATTATTGGCACAGGACTCTTTCTAGGCTCCGGCTATACCATTAGCCAAGCAGGTCCGATCGGAGCCATCATTTCCTACCTTGTAGGTGGGTTTATCATGTATCTCACCATGCTCTGCCTCGGTGAATTATCGGTTGCTATGCCTGTATCTGGCTCGTTCCAGACGTATACAACTAAATTTATTAGTCCAGCAATGGGTTTTACCATTGGATGGCTATACTGGTTGGGCTGGGCTGTAACAGTAGCTCTGGAGCTTTTATCTTCTGGTCTACTCATGCAACGTTGGTTTCCAGATTCACCCGTCTGGATGTGGTGCGCTATTTTTGGCATAATCCTCTTTTTACTCAATGCCCTGTCAGCTAAAGCTTTTGGTGAGACTGAATTCTGGTTCTCCAGTTTCAAGGTAGCGGCTATTTTAGCCTTTATCGTGCTCGGCGGTGGTGCAATGTTTGGTATCATTCCCTTCCGCAGTGGCGAAGCAGCTCCCATGCTAAGCAATTTTGCCGAAACCTCCTGGCTACCTAATGGAATTACTGGTCTGTTGCTTACGATGATAACGGTCAATTTTTCCTTTCAGGGAACCGAGCTCATTGGCATTGCTGCTGGTGAAAGTGACAATCCAGAGCAAAACATTCCAAAATCAATTCGGGCTACCGTCTGGCGAACACTTATCTTTTTTGTGCTGGCAATCACGATTTTAGCCGGCCTGATTCCCCATCAACAAGCAGGAGTGATTGAAAGTCCATTCGTCATGGTGTTCGACAAAATTGGTATTCCGTATGCCGCCGATATTATGAATTTTGTTATCCTAACAGCATTACTATCTGTAGCTAATTCCGGTTTATATGCGGCCACTCGAATGCTGTGGTCTTTATCTAAAACAGAAATGGCCAGTCCAGCACTCGGCAAAGTAAACAAAAAAGGCGTCCCCATGAACGCCCTATTACTCACATTTTCCATTTCCCTGCTATCCTTGCTTTCCAGCGTGTATGCTGAAAATACCGTATATCTCTGGTTGATCTCCCTTGCAGGATTAGGAGCACAGGTAGGCTGGATTTCAATTTCTGCCTCTCAATTAGCATTCCGTAAGCATTATCTAAAAAATGGCGGGAAGCTACACGATCTCAAATTCCGGACTCCGTTTTATCCAATCCTGCCCTTAATTAGTTTGACACTCAACCTAGTTGTACTTATCAGCCTAGCCTTTGATAAAGATCAGCGGATTGCCTTATATTGCGGTGGAGCGTTCGCTCTTTTCTGTTTACTCTATTACTTCCTGCGGATTAAAAGAAAGCCTATGAGTAATGGATCTCCAGAGGATAATAAAACGTACCATATCATCTAGCTCCCTAATAGAAGCGGCCCTCTGATGTTATATCGGGGGCCTATTTTTCTTTCTAATAAGAAAATTCTGAGCCCATTTCTACTAAATGAGCAGGTTAAACAAAGTAGGATTATGATTGATTTCCATGAAAGGGAAGTTCTTTTGTTTCATTCGTTCCATTAATGCCTCATAATCATCCTTTTGCTTTAATTCAATGCCCACTAATGCAGGTCCGTTATCCTTATTATTTTTCTTGGTATATTCGAATCTAGTAATATCATCTGTAGGCCCTAGCACTTCATCAAGAAACTCCCGCAAGGCCCCCGCACGCTGAGGAAAGTTAATGATGAAATAATGCTTGAGTCCCTCATAGATTAAAGACCGTTCCTTAATATCTTGCATGCGATCAATATCGTTATTTCCTCCACTAACGATACAGACCACATTTTTCCCTTTAATTTTACGCTTGTACTCATCCAATGCCGCAATGGTAAGTGCCCCGGCAGGCTCAGCTACAATTGCATTTTGATTATATAAATCAAGAATTGTACTGCATACCTTTCCCTCTGGTACCGTGACAATGTCGTCAAGCACCTCTTTACATAGCTCGTATGAGAGCTGCCCTACCTGCTTAACCGCGGCCCCATCCACAAATGTATCAATCTCTTGCAAAGCGATCACTTGATTTTCTCTAAAGGACTGCTTCATAGAAGCCGCTCCTTGGGGCTCTACTCCAATAACATCTGTTAGAGGGCTAATCCCCTTGACACAAGTTCCAACACCTGCCGCCAGACCTCCTCCTCCGATACCTACAAACAGGTAATCCAACGCTTCTGTCATATCATTTAGGATTTCCATGCCTACCGTGCCTTGACCCGCAATAATTTTTTCATGATCAAATGGATGAATGAACGTCATGTCATGTTCCTTACCATATTTGATCGCCTCAGAAAAAGAATCATCAAAGGTGTCGCCCACTAATACAATCTCAACTTGATCACCGCCGAATAACTTCACCTGAGACACCTTTTGACGAGGTGTTGTGCTGGGCATAAAAATCGTACCGCGAGCTCCTAAAGCTTTACAGGAATATGCAACCCCTTGTGCATGATTACCTGCGGAAGCACAAACGACACCGCGTTTCATTTGCTCGTCCGATAATGTACGCATGAGATAATAGGCACCGCGCAGCTTAAATGAGCGAACAACCTGTAAATCCTCCCGCTTTAAGAATACATTGCATTGGTATTTATCTGACAAAACGGCATTGTACTGTAGCGGTGTTTTGACAATAACTTCTCGCAATAGATGACTCGCCACCAGAATATCTTCTATGGTTAGTTTGCTGGTTGTTACATTCATCAGTTTCTCCGCCTCTCTATTTTTTTCGATAACAAAAAAACTCGCCCAGCATGAAAGAAATTTACTTCCATTGCTTAGGCGAGAGTCGCGATACCACTGAGCATTCTCCGTTTCTTCACAAAAACGGACTCGACAAGTCTAATTCACCTTCATTCATGACTCGCATGTAAAGCGATCCATATACCACATACGTTACAAAAGGTTCAAATAGACTCAGTCCGATAACGTGGACAATTCGTTGTCATGTACTAATGATCACAGAGATTGAAAGTTTCCTGTAAGCTCTGACTCTCCCCTGCTTCTGCTCTGCACTGATCTGTTCCACAACAAAGCTCCGAGGTGATTTTCAAGGAAAGATAGCGACCATCTTCGCAGCACATTGAGACGGCTCTCTGACACCAGAGCTTTCTTTTACTCTTCCTCTTCACGGCTTCATGCATATTTTTTCATAACATTCCAATACTTATTGTTCAGAATTATAGTGAGATGTTACTGGCTTGTCAACCTTACAAAAAAAGTGCCGCCCCAGACAAAGGAATTGTCTCGAGACGACACTTGAAAAAGAAACAAAGCGAAAAGGCTGTAAAAAACAATCCGATGCTCTTACGCTTCTACATGTTTTTGGGTTTGATCATTGTAAATATTGGTGTCTAACTCTTTCGTTACACGGCTAGTGATCACACCGGCTACCATACTGCCGCTCACGTTTAGAGCTGTACGTCCCATATCAATTAATGGCTCTACAGAAATTAACAAACCAGCTAATGCAATTGGCATGTTCATTGTAGAGAGGACCAGAAGAGCAGCAAAAGTGGCTCCACCACCTACGCCTGCAACTCCAAAGGAACTAATCGCAACGACAGCAATAAGAGATACGATGAAAGAAGGCGTCAATGGATCAATCCCAATTGTAGGGGCAATCATCACAGCTAACATGGCTGGATAAATACCTGCGCAACCATTTTGACCAATGGATAAACCAAAAGATCCAGCAAAGTTAGCTATGCCTTCCGGTACTCCCAATTTATCACGCTGCGTTTCTACGTTTAAAGGCAATGCTCCTGCACTTGAACGTGAAGTGAATGCAAAAGTTAAAACAGAAAACGTCTTTTTCAAATAAGTAATAGGGTTAAGTCCAGTAACAGCAAGTAAAATCAGATGAATAACAAACATAATGAGAATCGCAACATAGGAAGCAAGCACAAACTTTCCTAATTTAAGAATCGCTAAGTAATCGCTAGTAGCCGTTACTTTAGTCATGAGAGCTAGTACCCCATAAGGAGTTAAGCGTAAAATAATGCTCACTACCCGCATAATTATCGTATAAAATGTATCTACAATTTTGGCAAAGAATGCAGCGTGTTCCGATTGTTTCCCCTTTACACCTAAGAACGCAATGCCAAGCAAGGCAGCAAAAATAACAACAGCAATCGTAGAGGTAGAACGTTGACCTGTTAGATCAAGAAACGGGTTGGCCGGTAATAATTCCACGATTTTCTGAGGAAGAGATAAATCCTGAATTTGGCCAAACGTCTTTTCTAGTTGAGCAGCTCGATTTGTTTCCTGGTCGCCTTGTTGAATTTGCACAGCTTCTAACTGAAAGGCGAGTGTTGTTCCAATCCCAATAGCGGCAGAGACCGCTGTGGTTGCAATTAGGATACCAATAATTAAGGAACTAATTTTTCCGATATTATTCGTTAGCTTAACCTTTGTAAAAGCAGCTAAAATAGATATAAATACCAGTGGCATTACAATCATCTGTAAAAGCTTAATGTAGCCTTTACCTACAATGTTAAACCATTCTATCGAATCCTTTACAATGTCTGTTTTTGCCCCAAAGATCAGCTGTAAGCCAATTCCGAAGACAATCCCAACAGCCAGTGCGGTAAACACTCGCTTCGAAAAGGAAATATGTTTCTTTTGCATGGTATATAGTCCAAAAATAATGAGTAACATGATAGCAATATTAAGTAAAATCCAAACTGTTGACAATGGATTCCCTCCGTTCTTTCTGATAAATTCTCATGAAGGTAACTAAAGCATATTCAAGTTATAATACATTAATTCCTATATGTAAAGTAGGATTTAAACTTTACCATATTTTTTTTGAAAATGCCACATAAATAGGCATGGTCCCTATCTTTACATTAAGATAGAAACCATGCCCCTATGGTCTAGGCACCCACAAAATAACACCCACACCAGCTATACAAATCGCTGCTCCTAGCCAGTCATATATATCTGGGGTCTTTTTATCTACCAGCCATCCCCACATAATCGCTAGGATAATAAATACTCCGCCATAAGCTGCATATACTCGTCCAAATGTAGGAAATCTCTGCAAAGTTGGAATAATCCCATAAGCGATAAGAATGATGCTCCCTACAAGACCGTACCAGGCTGGTTTTGCCTCTCGTAACCATAGCCAAACCAGATAGCCGCCGCCAATCTCAGCCAGACCGGCTGTGATAAATAAGAGAATTGATGCTAACAATGATTTCCTCCTTGTGGGCATATCTGTTATTTGGTTATGCTGTATAATTGTATCGTTTTATTCCATTTACTAATTTCTTTTTTCCATGTCATACCGACATTCTCCGCAACACGTCTGGATGCTACGTTCCTTTTATCAATAAGTGAAATCAAACGGTCATGGCCAAGCTTATGGAAACCATATTCTTTACAAGCAATTGCACATTCTGTAGCTAATCCTTGTCCCCAATATTTACGGACAATCAAATAACCAATTTCAATTTCTTGTTGAAGATTAATTTCTTGAGGTACCAAGCCGCATTGCCCTATAAATTCCCCATCCTGTTTATTCTCAGCAATCCAAAATCCTATTCCGTATTTTTCATAATTCCCCTGATTCCACTTGATCCATGCAACCGTCTCTTCTTCATTTTTCGTAGATGGATAGAACTGCATAGCGATAGGGTCAGTAAATATCCTGCTTAATTTTTCCACATCTGACAACTTCATTTTTCGCAAGATCATTCTGTTTGTTTCTAATTGAAACATAGCCTGTCACCTCTTTTCAATAGTTTCCATTCCTTATGTAATACGTAGCAAAATCAAGCAAAGACACCTCTTCAATACTTATATATCTACTCATTATAATTGGCACTATATTATAATTATTCAGGATATTCAACACTTCCATACAATTATATGTGTAAATAATTATATATTTATTTATAAAGATAGGTATAGATAAATTATAATAAAAATGACATGATAAAAGTAACAATTAGTTTATTTATAAACATTTAACGGCTTCTTTAAAAATTAGGGAAGATATCTATTTCATAAAAGTATTGTTATGTGAATACTCTTTCTTGGTTGGCTTTACACGTTGAGAAGCTGTTGGCAGTAAGATAATAGGAGTAAAAACAAAAGAGGTATATGGTATGTGGCATATACTTATTATTTCCTAATTTTGGGCAAAATGGCAATATAAAATTTATAGGAAATTCGTAACTGTTCATTAAGTATTATTCACATTAAGGTATTTCTAAAGAAAAAGCTGCTCTCCTATTTCAGAAGAGCAGCTTTTTTAACATATTGATCCTGATTTAGCTTAAACGAATAATCGTGATACTTGTTGGTAAAGTGGCGGCTAAAGTGGCTATCGCTGCTACACCAAATAGTTGTACCTGAATGGTTCCTCCAGCTGGTACAGGAACAATTACCTGTGCTTCGAATGAGGTTAAACCAATTAATGGTGAAACAACACTACCCGCTACCGGTACTCCATTTACTAAGATACGCGAGCTTACAAGAAGTGACGCAGTAAGGTTAATAGTGTAAGAAATGAAATAGTTACCAGCGGCTGCTACAGTAAAGGTATCACTAGTTGCATTGACCGTAATTCCTGGTCCGATATCCTGAGCGTCAGGGAATGGAACAAGTGTACCACCCAGCAATACAGGGATAATCGTACCACTTAAATTGGCTGCAAACGCAAAGGTATTGGTAGCAAGGGCTCCAGTTGGACCTGTTGGACCTGTTGGGCCTGTTGGGCCTGTTGCTCCGGTCGCCCCGGTTGCTCCAGTTGCTCCAGTTGCTCCGGTTGCTCCGGTATCTCCTGTGGCTCCCGTTGCTCCCGTTG